>SCRB01000996.1 GCA_004299545.1 Rhizobiaceae bacterium | reverse complement strand
CACTGGCCGTCTTCGCTGACCCGACCAACCCGGCGCTCCCCGGCGAGCGCGAAGGTCGCTACCCTCATGCACGTCCCTCCCAACATGAACCAATTATAGACCTTATTGAACCAATAAGGATCATAAGCTTAGGTTTGGTGCAAGTGAAAACCGTTCGTGCCAGCGAATATATCTTGCGAAAGGACGAAGTGCGTTTTAATTGGTACACGATTGGATCAAGGTACGACCCAGGAGAGCGGGTGCCCGGTTTTCTGAAAAGATCGTGCTCGAACAAGAGGAGGAGCATGATGCGATTGGTGTGGATTGAATCACCTGCCAGCGGATAGAGCAGCGTGTCGAAGAACATCGCCACAGATGTCGAAGCCTCCTTGCGCGGCCGCATAAGCGCCGGAGAATGGAAGCCGAACGGGCGGCTGCCGCCCGAACGTGACCTGGCCGTCGAATACGGCGTTGCGCGCAATACGGTGCGCCGGGCGCTCGACGCACTGGAAACCGACGGCGCGATCAAGAGGCATGTGGGCCGCGGCATCTTCCTCAATGGTGGCCGCGGCGAGATTGCCGAGATCGTACTGCGCGTCACCGGTGTCTCGCCGGCGGACCTGATGGCCGTGCGGATGATCGTCGAGCCGCAGGCAGCCTCCATGGCGGCAACCAATGCAAGCCGGTCGGATCTCGATGCGATCGCCGAAGCGCACGGGCTGGCGAGCGAAGCCAGCGAAACGCAACTGTTCGAACAATGGGATGCCGAGTTTCATCAGCGCATCTTTGCGGCCACGCGCAACGAACTGCTCATCAGCTTGCACGATATCCTTCGCATCATCCGCAACCGCAATGCCTGGATCGAGCTGAAGAAGAAGACGTTTTCGGAAAACAGGCGGCTGGATTACTGCGTCCACCATGGAGCGATCCTCGACGCGCTGCGCAATCGCAGCGCCCAAGGCGCCGCGGCAGCCATGCGCGATCACATGGATGCCATCCAGATGACGCTCTTCGGCAGGCACCAGCTCTAGATGTGAACTTTCAGGGTTAGCCGGACACCCCTGACCGCTGCGCCTTTTTGGATCATGCCCTAGCTAAAGCATGCCGCCCGAAAGTGTGTTGACTCCACGATGATTCGACCCGGAGACAGCGAGGGATTTCATATCCTCGCCTTTGTCACTGCGTCGGGATCTTGGTCATGGTGTCGGAGTCTTGCGAGCGCCTATTGACGGCCTCCGCGAAGCCGCGAGCTTTGGCGAGACAGGAAGCCTGCTCCGAGCGAAACCGGTTGCTGATTTCCATCATCAGGATCGTGCCGGGCAGGAAGGTAAGTTCCGCGAAGATTTGTTCCCACGGTATGCTACCCCAACCGATCGGCAGATGGAGATCACCGAGTCCCAGGGCCGAGGCCTCCTGAGGGTAGAAGAAGGGTGTATCGCCGGCCGGTCGTCCAAAGGAATCGTGGACATGGAGATGCCCGGTCATCGGCGCCATGTGGCTCAGTTCCTTCATATAGTCGAGCCCCCGATAGGTGCTCTCGATATAGGCGTGGCTGAAGTCCGTCGTTGCCACCACATTGGGATGATCGAGAGCGCGCACCGTCTCGGCAACCTGCGTCGGCGTCTTGCGGTACTCCCCTGCGCGGACCGTGAAGATGTTCTCCAGCGCCACGCGTACATCGTATTTCGCGGCGACTTCAGCGACCTCCACCAATGCGTCATGCTCACGCTTGTCCGCTTCGGCGCGGTCGGCAGGTCGGTCCGGACTCACGAAGCCGCTGTGCTGGACCAGGAGCGTCGAGCCTATTGCGTCGCAGACTTCGATAAAGCTCTTGGTGACGTCGATCTGATGCCGCAAGGTCGAAGCGTTCATGAAGTTTGAAGAAACCAAGCCGTGCACCGAGTACCGGAGGGGGAACTGTCCCGTCACGTTGGCTAACGCGGCGAGGCGATCACGCACGACGCGACCACCAGCCAGAATGTCGATCGTTCCGAGGCAGACTTCCGCGAAATCGGCGCCGATATCCGAATAATATTTCAGGTCGTTGACGATCGACTCCGCATGGCCGTCCTTCGAGACCGTGTTGAATCCAACGCCAGAAATGATCTTTGCCACGTTCGGTTTCTCCGCATCCGCACAAATAATTCTCTAGGTTCGATGCTGAACAGAGACGGCCTTGCCGCCGCCCCGGTTCACGTCATGACGAAGGTTTTCCGGAACCCGCTCATCGCCAGCCTGGTGGGCGAGTTCCGCCTTATGCTCATGTTGAGATATATCGCTCATCTTGAGCATGGATGCAAGACCCCATCTCCTCTCGTCGCGCGTTCCGAGAGCCGCTTTACCCTACGCAGAGGTCAAAATCCGGGCGTGGATGCAACCCACCTGCCGAACGGGAGTTTCCACCACTGCGTTCGGTCTGTTGAGGCTTGCCCGTCCGTTATCGAAGCGGCTGTGGAATAACGCGCCCCGAACGGCTCAACCGGGGGATAGGGGCGACGTGAAGATCCGGATCGCGCATGTCTTGATTGCCGTCGCACTGCTGTTACCGGTGGGATGCGACTCTTCCCGGAAATGAGCTGAAACCCGGAACAAGCCCGAAGCCGTCCCGTCGACAGCGTCACGATGAAAAGCGGCGACTTTCCCTATACGTCCGAATTGCCGGGTCGTGTCTCGCCCTGCGCTACCGCCGAGATAAGGCCGCAAGCGGACGGTATGGTGAACTCGCCCGCCGCTACTGGGACGCCCACACGGATCCGCGCTGGAGCGAAACGGTCTCCACCCCGATCAGATCGGGGTGGAGAGTTTCCTGAACCGCTCCAGCTGCCTGGATCGGCATCAGGCGGCCGGGCTTGTCGGAAGAGTCTTCGCAGATTGCGGAGAAAGTCCCGAACCAGTGCGCTTTTCGGCGCCGTCATCCCCTCGCTTGAGCGATCCCGAATCCTGATGACGCCATACGGGTGGGAAATATTTCAGCGGCAAGATGACGAGCCCGGCGATGATCGCCATGATGCCGGCGACCGTCATGCCATAGGAGAAGCCGTGATGATGGATGAGCACGGCGGAGATAATGCCGCCATAGAGGCCGCCGGTTCCCTTTGCGATCGCGTAGAGGACGCCATAGTTTCCACCCGCGCCCGAATTGCCGTAGTAGTGGCCGATGATGATCGGGAACAGCGAGAAAAGCGACGCCCAGAAGAAGATGCCGAGGATGGCGGCGACGACGAAGAGAGGCTCGCTCCCGACATTTCCGGCGACCACCGTCGCGAGCAGCAGCAAGCCGCACAGCACGTAACTCAGGACCATCGTGTTTTCACGTCCCCAGCGCTCCGAGGCTGAGCCGAGGATGAACTTCCCGAAACCGTTGGCGATGGAGATGCCGCCGGCAGCCGCGGTCGCGGCAGTCGCCGTGAAGCCGAAACTGTTCGAATAGGCGACGATTTTGCTCATGCCCGCCAATCCCGCGCCGGAAATCAGGATGAAGGAGGCGATCAACACCCACATCTGCCAGGTCATCAGCGATTGGGAAACGGTGTACTCATGATCGGTGGGGCGCACGTTTGCCGTCGTCTTCGGCACCCAGCCCTTTGGCGCCCACCCCTTGGGCGGATCCTTCATGAACAGCGCTGCCACGATCGACACGCCGGCGATGACGGCCGCCATAACATAAATGACGTTGAAGAACGTCGAATTGGACGCGGAATGCGGGATGCTGCGGATCGAGAATATAAACGGCAACGAGCCCCACGAGAACGCTCCCGCGATCAAGCCGGTCATCACGCCCCTGTGGTCACAGAACCACTTGTTCCCCGTCGTCACGGCGTTGTTGTAGATGAACCCCGTGAAGAAGCTTCCCACGCACCACAACACGATGACAAAGCCATAGGACGGTCCCATCGCTATCGAAAAGATACCGAGCCCCGAGAACACGCCGGCAATGGCAGTTGTCCAGCGTGGGCCGAACCGGTCACGAAGGATGCCGCCCGGCAGCATGCCGATCGACTGGCAAATGATGAAGAGGGTGAACATCATGGCGACCTGCTCATGAGACCACCCGTAGATGGAGCCGATCTTCCCCGACATCGAACTCCACGTATATTCGAACGGGCTTATGACAAACATCGCAAAAAACGCGGCAACGGCAACGACGTATCGGCTGTAACCAAGTATTTCCTTGTCTGTCTTCTCTTTATATTCCTGTCTGTCGGGCATCCGATCCTCCCCAAAATAGATGTGGTGTCATGAACAATTGAATTGAGATGGCCGAAACAGCCGGTCTTCCTCGGGGACCAGCCACATCCGTCCATCAGGTCGAGGTGTCTTTCGCGAGGCCACGCTTTTCGCGCGGTCTCCACGCCGGGTGCGGCCTCTTACGCACCTAGGAAACGGGGAGCTTGCGGTGCAACCATCCCAAGCCGGCCTCGGTCGATCCGGCTGGCTTGTATTCGCAGCCGAGGAAGCCGGCATAGTTTGCCTTCCGTAAGGCGCGTTCTATGGCGTCGAAGTCCAATGTCGCC
>SCRB01000995.1 GCA_004299545.1 Rhizobiaceae bacterium | reverse complement strand
GCTGCCATGGACGGCGACGATCACGGCCGAACGCATGGTCTTCGAGGGGAAAGACATGAAGACGATCAAGCCACGCGAAAGACGCCGCGTCGTCGGCAGAGACATGGCTATGATCTTCCAGGAGCCGATGTCGAGTCTCAACCCTTGTTTCACCGTCGGTTTCCAGTTGAACGAAGCGTTGAAGACCCACCTCCATCTCGGCCGACGGGCGCGCTACGAGCGGACGCTGGAACTGTTGCGGCAGGTCGGCATCCCAGCCCCGGAGAAGCGCCTCTCGGCCTATCCGCATCAATTGTCGGGTGGCATGAACCAGCGCGTGATGATCGCGATGGCGATCGCCTGCAATCCGAAACTCCTGATCGCCGACGAGCCGACGACCGCGCTCGACGTGACAATCCAGGCACAGATCCTCGACCTGCTCCTCAAGTTGCAACGCGACACGAAAATGGCGCTGGTGCTCATCACGCATGATATGGGCGTCGTCGCCGAAACCGCAGAGCGCGTCTCGGTGCAATATGCCGGCCAGAAGGTCGAGGAACAGCCTGTCCAGCAACTCTTCCGCGATCCGCACCACCCCTATACCTCAGCCCTGCTCGCGGCATTGCCCGAGCGCGCCACGGCGCGGCATCTGCCCTCCATTCCAGGCATGGTGCCCGGGCAGTTCGACCGCCCGCGGGGCTGCCTCTTCTCGCCGCGCTGCCGCTACGCGACGGATCTCTGCCGCATGGCGCCTCCGCCGCGCCAGGACAAAGCCCATGGCGGCGCGCTCTGCCACTATCCGCTCGAAGATGGGGTTCCGAAGGATCATCCGGGGCGTGAAGCGGCATGAGCGGCGACATCGTTCTCGAGGCCGACAATCTCGCCCGCTCCTATCCGATCTATCGGGGCGCGTTCGCCAAGCCGCTGACGCTGAAGGCGCTTGACGGAGCGAGCTTCACGCTTTCACGGAAGAAGACGCTCGCGATCGTCGGCGAATCCGGTTGCGGAAAATCGACGCTCGCCCGTGTCGTTACCATGATCGAACCGCCGACCTCCGGGGAATTGCTGATCGGCGGCATGAATGTGACGACCGCCGGAAGAGCCGCGTTGCGTGCGCTTCGGCCGAAGGTGCAGATCGTCTTCCAGAACCCCTACGGCTCGCTCAATCCGCGCCAGAGGATCGGCGCGGCATTGGAGGAACCGCTTCTGGTCAACACGAAGTTGCCGGCGGCAGAAAGGCGCGACCGCGCCATTGCGATGATGCAAGCCGTCGGGCTCCGGCCGGAACATTACGACCGCTACCCGCATATGTTTTCCGGCGGGCAGCGTCAGCGCATCGCTATCGCCCGCGCGCTGATGCTCGATCCGGAAATCCTCGTCCTCGACGAGCCTGTCTCGGCGCTTGACGTTTCGATCCAGGCACAGGTGCTCAATGTGCTCGGCGGTTTGCAGGAGCGGATGAACCTTGCCTTCCTCTTCATCAGCCATGACCTTTCGGTCGTGCGCCACATCGCCGACGATGTGATGGTGATGTATCTCGGCCGCCCCGTCGAGCACGGGCCGCGCGAGGCGATCTTCGCTCATCCGCAGCACCCCTATACGCGCGCGCTGCTCTCCGCCACGCCGGTGGCCGACCCGGAACGCAAAAAGGAGCGGATCGTGCTCAAGGGCGAACTGCCCTCTCCGATCGCACCGCCTACCGGCTGCCCCTTCCACCCGCGCTGCCCCCTTGCCTTCGAGCGCTGCTCGGTGGAAAGGCCGCAACTTCTGCCATCGCGCGGTGTCATGGTCGCCTGTCACGCCGTCGAGGAGGGCCGCGCCGAGGCCACGCCGGTTGTCGCCGGGTGAAGAATAGAAAGCGCTTACGCCGCTTCGTGAACCTTTTTACCGTCAATCCAGACGGAACGGATGCCCAGGTTTTCCGAGAGGTGAACGAAAGACGCCGCGGCGCCCTGACCGAGATGACCGAGACGATGCTCCTGGCGAACGGCTTCAGCCGGGTAGAGCGATGCCATCCTGAGCGCCTCGCCGAGGTCGAGGCCGATCTCGCGA
>SCRB01000994.1 GCA_004299545.1 Rhizobiaceae bacterium | reverse complement strand
AATCGCCCGAAACTGTGCAGCGGTTCGGGCGATGTGCTTTAGAAGATACTTCTGTAATGAGGCGGCGGAAAAGCCAATGTGTGGAAAGGCTTTCCGACGCCGGATCAATGTTTCGGATAAGGGAGGATCAGAAAAAACCCTTCTTTTGCCACCAGCCGCTCTTGCGGGGGCGCGCTTCTTCACCTGTCGGCTTTCCCGACGATGTGACGACCGGAACGACCGGTTGGCTTGGCTTCTCTTCACGCGATCCTTCGTCCGCCCTTCCATTCAGGTTTGCGGGTAGGGATGTTTCTGTCGGCTCCTCCGGTGTCGGTTCTGCTCCGCGTGCTGGTTCCTCGGTCTCCGCGGTCTTCGTAGCGACCGAAGCGGCCTCTTCCGGCGCGGTGGTGCTGGCCTTTGCTTTCCTGGCCCTGCGGCGCGGCGCTTTCACCGCCTCTTCAGGCGCAACTGATTCCGACGTCACCATTTCCGGTGTGGCCTCGGCTGCTATTTCCCCTTCGCCGCTTGCCTGGACCGTTTCCTTGGCGACCGCGATGTCGTTCCCTGCGGTCCTATCGCGTGCTTCGGCTGTCTCCGGCGTGCCTTCCCCCTCGGCGTCGGGCAAATCGCTTCCTTCCTCGGATTGCGGCCTGCCTGTCAGGTCCTGCCTGTTCCGCCGGCCGCCGCGTTTGCCGCGCCGGCGCTTGCGGGGCTCGCCTTCCTCCTTGTCGGCCTCGCCGGCAACCGCTTCGCTCGAATCCGTCTCTTCGTCGTCTCCGAAGGCCGGTTCATCGGCTTCGGCGACTGTCTCCGAAGTTGCCGATGAAGCCGTCTCCTCTTCTGCCTCGCTGGCATGGTCGCGGCCCCGGCGCCGTCTTTTCCGACGCCGCTTGCGATGGTGATCGTCCTGCTCGCCGGCTTCCGCCTCGCTGTCGCGATCGGAGCTTTCCTCCAATGGTTCGTCGATTTCCGGTGCCTCGAAGACGGGCGTCTGGAGAGGCGTCTCGGTCGTTTCCTTACGCTCGACGAGGGCACCCTTGAGGATCGAGTAATGCTGCCCCCCCAGCGTTTCGTCGGCCTCGATCGAAATCGTCAGCCCGAAGCGAGCCTCGAGTTCGATCAGGTTCGACCGCTTGTGGTTGAGCACGTAAAGGGCCGTCGCCGCTGATGTCCGCACCGTTATATGATGGTGCGCGTCCTTGATGAGGTGCTCCTCTATGGCTCGCACGACATAAAGCGCGACCGATGAATCGGAGCGTATATGTCCCGTGCCGCCGCAGTGGGGGCACGGCTTCATCGTCGATTCGAGAACACTCGCCCTGATTCGCTGGCGCGACATCTCCATCAGGCCGAAATGCGAGATGCGGCCGACCTGGATGCGGGCACGGTCGTTCTTGAGGCAATCCTTCAACCGCTTTTCGACGGCGCGGTTGTTGCGGTTTTCCTCCATGTCGATGAAGTCGATGACGATCAGGCCGGCCATGTCCCGGAGACGAAGCTGGCGCGCGACCTCTTCTGCGGCTTCCAGATTGGTCTGCAACGCCGTATCCTCGATCGAATGCTCACGTGTCGACCGGCCGGAATTGACGTCGATCGCAACCAGCGCCTCGGTCTGGTTGATGATGAGATAGCCGCCGGACTTCAGCGTCACCTGGGGTTGCAGCATGCGGTCGAGTTGTGCCTCGATGCCCTGTCTGGCGAAGATCGGTACGGGATCGCGGTAAGGCTGCACCACCTTGGCGTGGCTGGGCATCAGCATGCGCATGAAATCCTTGGCTTCGCGATAGCCATCGTCGCCGGAAACCAGGATTTCGTCGATGTCCTTGTTGTAGAGGTCCCTGATCGAACGCTTGATTAGGCTGCCTTCCTCATAGACGAGGGCGGGCGCCGTTGATTGCAGCGTCAGGTTGCGGACATTCTCCCAAAGTCGCATCAGATATTCATAATCCCGCTTGATCTCGGCCTTGGTCCGGTTTTCACCGGCGGTGCGCAGGATAACGCCCATGCCCTCCGGTACCTCAAGTTCCCTGACGACATCCTTGAGCCGTTTGCGGTCCTGTGCATTTGTGATCTTGCGCGAGATGCCGCCGCCGCGCGCGGTGTTGGGCATCAGAACCGAATAGCGGCCGGCCAGCGAAAGATCACA
>SCRB01000993.1 GCA_004299545.1 Rhizobiaceae bacterium | reverse complement strand
TTCTTCGCGACCTGGGCGGGCGGTCCGGTGCGCGCTCTGGCCGCAATAGCTATCGCCGCGCTCGTGGCGGCATGGATGGCGAAAACCTCGTGGCGGCGCCATATGCGCGAAACACCGCCGTTGTCCTCGCCGGAAAGCGCGACCGGTCTGGGTTCCATCGGATCGGTCAGGCTGCTCGAACGGCCGCATGTCACGGAAAATTACCTGACGCGTGAAATGGGTTTCCGGATTGCCCGCAAACATGCGGACAAGCTGACGCGCCTCTCGCTTCTCCTGGGTGCGGCCGTGCCTTTCCTGCTGGCGCTCGTCGTGCTTCTGGCGGGGCAAGGGGTATTGGCGGTCATATGCGCGCTGTTGGCAGTGATCGCCTTCGCGGCGGGGATTCTGGCGGAACGCTGGCTTTTCTTCGCAGAGGCAAGACACGCCGTCATGAATTATTACGGCGGATAAAAGACCTCAGCGCTTCTTCGGGTTTCTCTTGCCGATTTTCCAGCGTTGATGAAACCACATCCATTGGCCTGGCGTCTCGCGCACCCAGCCTTCGACGATGTCGTTGAGAAGCTGCGCCGAAGCCTTGACGTCGATCGTGCCGGCGGCATCGCGCGGTAGCTCGATCTTTTCCATCAGTTCCAGCCGGAAACGATTGCCGGGCAGGCGGATACAGCGCGCCGGATAGACATCGCATTCATATTGCCGCGCGAGCTTGGGCAGAAGCGGGCTTGTTTCGCACTCGCGCCCAAAAAAACGGGCGCGGATCCCGCGGTGGAATTTCTGGTCGACCAGCGCGCCGATATTGCCACCCCGCTCCAGCACGCGTGAAAGCGCGAACGCGACGCCGGGCGTCGAGGCGAGCAGTTGTCCCATCGCCGAATGGCGGGTCGAGAAGATGTAATCCGCGATATAGGGATTGTTCGGCGGCCGGAAGAGGACGGCGACGTCGAGTCCGAAGGAGGCCGCGCCGACCGGCAAAAGCTCGAAATTGCCGAGATGGGCCGTGAAGAGGATGTGAGGCTTGTTTTCGTCCCTGAGGCGCAAGAAGCGCTCGACGCCGATCACTTCCACCCGGCCGTTGCTCGGCATCTGCGGATCGAAGTCGAACAGCCGGTCGAGGAAGATATATTCCGCACCGAGCCGCGCCATGTTGCCCCACATGTCGAGGGCGATCGACTGGCGTTCCTCTTCGCTCAAGTCCGGATAGGCATGACGGAGATTGTCGAGGGCTATCCTGTGGCGCGACGTCAGGGGGCCGAGCTTGCGTGCGACCCTGTCGGCGAAATTGAGCGCGCTGTCGGGCGGCAGGCAGCGGAGGAGCCAGATCGCCGCCATGGCGGCACGCGCGATGAGCCAGTAATTGACCTGTTTCAACCGCTTCGAGAGGCGGTAGACCAGTCTTTTCATCTTTCAGGCGACGCGCAGCAGGATCTTGCCGAAAACGTCGCGGCTCTCCATGCGCTGGAGCGCGGTGCCTATATCGTCAAAGCCGAGTTCGCTATCCACGACAGGATGGACGATGCCGGCGGCCATCTTCTGCATGGCGTCCGCCATATTCCCCATGCGGCAGCCGAAGGACCCGAAAATCTTCAATTGCTGCTGGAAAAGCTGCATCAGGTTCATGGTTGTGGAAACACCCGAGGTCGAGCCGCAGGTGACGAGGCGGCCGCCGCGCTTCAGCGACAGCATCGAACCGGCCCATGTATCGGCACCGACGTGCTCGAAGACCACATCGACACCTTTCTTGCGGGTCAGCTTGCGCACGACCCCTTCGAAGCGGTCTTCGCGGTAATTGATGACGTGATCCGCGCCGAGCGCCTTGGCTTTCTCCATCTTGGCGGCGGAGCCGACCGTGGTGATGACGCTACAGCCGGCGCGCCTGGCGAGCTGGATCGCCGCCGAGCCTATGCCCGAGCCGCCGGCATGGACGAGGATCGTTTCTCCCGGCCGCAGCCGGGCATTGTCGAACAGCATGTGCTCGACCGTGCCGAAGGTAACGGGCGCGACGGCAGCGCCGATATCGCTGACGCCGAGAGGCGCAGGGACCAGAAGCCGCGCGGGAAGGTTGATCGCTTCCTGGGCAAAGCCGTCGAGGTGGAAGCCATGGACTCCGCCGACATGCTCGCAGAGATTGTCGCGTCCCTCGCGGCAGGCGCGGCAAAGACCGCAGGTGCGCGCGCCGTAGATCGAAACGAGTTGGCCCGGCAGCAGGCCGGAAACGCTTGACCCGATCGCGGCGACCTCGCCTGAGGCCTCGGCGCCGATGACGAGTGGCAGCTTGCGCTTGGCGAAGGCCATGCCGCGCCAGCCCCAGACATCGATGTGGTTGAGCGCGACGACCTTTATATTGACCGTCACCTCTCCGACCGCCGGTGGAGGGGGCGGGGCGATGTCGGTGAGTTCGAGCCTGCGGTCCTCGATAAGCTGCAATGCGCGCATGAGATTTCCGGACTTTTGTGACTGGACGCCGCTTAGACCGGTTCACGCGCCATGACAAGGCAGGCATTCTGGCCGCCGAAGCCGAAGGAATTCGACAGGACCGTCTTCACGTCGGCCGCACGCTTCACATTCGGCACGACATCGAAATCGATCGCGGGGTCGGGATTGTCGTAATTGATCGTTGGCGGAATGACGCCTTCGCGCATCGTCAGAAGCGAAAAGGCAGCCTCGATTGCACCCGCCGCCGACAGCGTATGCCCGATCATCGATTTGTTCGAGGAAATAGGAATGGCGGGCATCCGCTCGCCGAAGACCGTCGAGAGGGAGAGGTGTTCCATCTTGTCGTTTTCCGGCGTCGCGGTGCCGTGTGCATTGATGTAGTCGATCTCCGCCTCGCCAATCCCCGCATCGGCAAGCGCCGCCTTGACCGTCGCGATTGCCGGCGAACCGTCCGGCTTCGAGCGCGTTCTGTGGAAATCGTCGGCACGTTCGCCGCAGCCTTTCAGGATGCCGAGGATGTCCGCCCCGCGCGCCGTGGCAGTTTCAAGCGATTCGAGCACCAGGGCTGCCGCTCCTTCCGCCAGGACGAACCCATCGCGATCCTTGGAAAACGGCTTCGAGGCCTTTTCAGGTTCGTCGTTATGGGTGGAGAGGGCTGAGAGAAGTGAAAAGCGAATCAGCGCTTCGGCGGTTGCGGACCCGTCTGCTCCGATCGAGAGCGCGCGGTCGCATTCGCCGCGCCTTATCGCCTCGACGCCAAGCTGGATCGCCGTGGCGCCGGAGGCGCAGGCGGTGGACAGCGTGACGGGAAGACCGTGCGCGCCGAATTTCTCCGCCAGACGGTCCGCTATCGCGCCGAATTGCGTCGTATCGAAGACGGCGCGTGTCTTGAGTTCGCGTGCGATTTTCAGGAGGTTCAGATCGTCCTGCGGCGCGCCGGCGGACAGAAAAAGCTCGAAACGGTCGCGCCAGTCGAGTTCGACCGGCGGACTTGCCAGGAAAAGCGGACCACCGAAATCGCCGTTATCAAGACCGGCTTCCGCCAGCGCCTCATGGGCGGCGGTTTCCGCCAGTTCATGGGTGAGGGCGCTCGGGCCTTTGTTGCTCGCCGGCATGAAATCCACCGTCCCGGCGATCCGCGTGTTGAGATGCTCGATCGGGAAGCGCGTGATGGTGTGGACTCCGGAGCGGCCGCTCGTCAGGCCTTCCCAGCTTGCCTTCTTGCCGCGCCCAAGCGACGTGACCATGCCCATGCCGGTGACGGCGACGATCGGCCTGCCCAGATGATCCGTCGTTTTCATGAGTTGAAACCTTCGCTACGCCGCGTAGACGGCGACCATCCCCTCGAACTGGTGATAGCCGACCGTCGTTGCCAGGACGGTGCCCAATTCACCATCGAAAGTCTCCTCGGTCACGGAAAAAGCGGGATAGGAGGCTTGGCGATGCGCCGCCAGCGCGGCAAGGGCAACCGCGAAGGGAAACTGGGCTTCCTTCAGATGGCCAGTCATCGTGGAGAAACCGCGCCGGACGAAAGCCTTGTCCGCAAGCGCCTTCATCTCTGCTGCCGTCGCATCATGCGCTCCGGAACTTCCGGAGACGACAAGCCGCCTGCCTTTGGGCAATTCGGCCTTGACGAGCATGTCGGAGAGGTTTTGCGACAAATCTTCGGCCTGCCTTTTCACGCGCCCCGAGACGACAGGGCCGAGTTCGGCATAGGGCGTGCGGCCGCGCATTTCGGCATGTTCACGCGATTCGAGCACGAGGAAGGCCGCGCCCGAACCACTGACCACCCCGCCGCCTTGCGCACCGCTCCTTTCCCAGACAGGGTGCCACGCGCCGCGATGGAGATAACCGCCGAGTTCATAGCCGAGCAGCATATCGGGGTGCTCGCTTTCGAAGGCGGCGCCGACCAGCGCATGGCTCGACTGGCCCGCCCGGATGCGGCGTGCTGCGGTATCGATGGCCGAAATGCCCGATCCCTCTTCGCCCATGAAGGTGCGCGAGGAGCCGGTGACTTTATGGACGATCGAAATATTGCCGGCGAGCAGGTTGGAAAGCTGTGCCAGGAATAGCGTCGGGCGCAATTCGGTCGTCAGTTTCTCGTTGAGAAGAACACCACGGTCATTGCGTGCCGCCGCCGCCGTAAGGATGGCCGCATCGACGGCGACGTCGCGCTCGCCACCGCCGGCCGCGATCGTCATGTCCATGGTGGAGCAGAGCACCCCGTCACCCTTCATGCCGGCGTCGTCGAGCGCCAGACCCGCCGTATAGGTACCGAGCCGCTGCCAAAGCTCCATCTGACGGCGATCGCCTCGCGCCGGTATCTGGACAGCCCAGTCGATCTCGGGAAGCGGATGGACGGTGTAGGGAGCGAAGCGCTCGCCGTCCGTGACGGGAAGCGGCTTCTCGCGGGTCAGCGCCGCCCAATGCGCCTCCACGCCTTCGCCGAGCGAGGAGACGAGGCCGATGCCGGTTATGAGGACGTCGCGCGGATTCATCGAATACCCGGAACAGAATCAGTGCGATCAGGCGGAAGCCGTTTTCGCCGCGACGAGAGCGTCGATCTTGGCGCAAAGGTTCTTCATGACGAAATATTCGTCCGTCGAGACCTTGCCGTCATTGACTTCCTGCGTCCACTTTTCCAGCGGCACCTTGATGCCGAATTCCTTGTCGATGGCGAAGACGATGTCGAGAAAATCGAGGCTGTCGATGCCGAGGTCGTCGATCGTATGACTTTCAGGCGTTATGGTGTCGCGATCGATCTCGCTCGTCTCGGCGATGATGTCGGCGACCTTGTCAAATGTCGATGCCACGTTGCTATCCTTGATCTGACGTGAAATCTCTTCTTGGCGGCTGTCTAATCGGTTTTTCCCGATTGGGAAAGAGGCGAGGCGGGCGTGATATAGGGACGAGCGCTTGCCGCTGCATCGGGACACGGTCGTTTTCGTTGCAGGGTCAGCCCGTAGCGGTGAAGTGTTGCTATGATAGAGACAGTGCCGCAAACGGCATTGTTACGCACAGGAAACGTTAAGTCGATAAGGGCCGGTACGTCAAAGGGGCAAGCCATGGATGCGGAAAGATTCGGCGAGACGGCGGAAGGGGAAGCAGTCCATCGCACCCGCTTGAGCGGCGGCGGGCTGACGGCCTGCGTCCTGACCTATGGCGGCGTGCTGCAGGACTTGCGGCTGGAGGGGCATGATGCGCCGCTCGTGCTCGGCTTCGACACGTTCGAACCCTACCTTACCAAATCCCCTTATTTCGGCGCCATCCCCGGCCGCTGCGCCAACCGCATCGGCAATGCCCGCTTCACCATCGACGGGAAGCGGTATCACACCGATCCCAATTTCCTCGGCAAGCACACCTTGCATGGCGGCTCGAAGGGAACAGGGAAACGGCTCTGGCGGATTGGCGAACAGGGCAGTGACTTCGTCACCCTGCACATCACCGACCCCGACGGATGGATGGGCTTTCCCGGCAACCTGGAGATTTCCTGCACCTACAGGCTGAAGGCGGCCGGAACGCTGGAACTCGAATATGAAGCGACGACGGACCAGCCGACGCTCTGCAATCTCGCGCACCATTCCTATTTCAACCTCGACGACGGGGGGACCGGCAACATTCTCGATCATCGCCTGGTGATCAACGCGGCAGCGTATCTCCCTGTCGATAGCGACCTTATCCCTACCGGTGGCGTCGAGCCTGTCGACGGTACGCCTTTCGATTTCCGCCAGGCCAGGCCCGTGCGGCAGGACGAAGGGGCAGGCCAGTTCGTCTATGACCATAATTTCTGCCTTTCGGCGGATCGAGAGCCGTTGAAGCAGGCGGCATGGGCGCAAGGAGCCGTCTCAGGTGTCGAAATGGAGGTCTGGACCACAGAACCCGGTGTGCAGTTTTATGCCGGTCACAAGGTTTCTCCGGGCGTTCCCGGCCATGGCGGGCGCATGTACGGCGCCAATGCCGGTTTCTGCCTTGAAGCACAGGGATGGCCGGATGCGGTCAATCGTCCTTATTTCCCGTCGGCGGTTCTCCGCCCCGGTGAAACGTACCGACAGGTGACGCAATACCGTTTCAGGCTTCCTTGATTCGAGTTCCGCTCTGTTTCAGGCGAGCGAGACGTTGCCACCAGGATGGCGTTCGAGCCTTCCGGCGAGATCGAGTTCGAGCAGGATCATGAAGATCTGTGCCGGATGAAGGCCGGTATGGCGGATGATGTCATCGATCGGCGTCGGCACCGGCCCGAGCGCTTCCATGACGCGATCGCGGTCGCTGTCCGCAGGTGGCGGCGTGGCGGAAAAATCTGGCGGTTCGTCGAAGCGCCCGCTCTCCGGCAAACCCCTGCCGATAATGGGAGCAAGCTGGCTCGTGACATCCATCGCGTCTGTCACGAGGATCGCGCCGTCTTTCAGGAGATTGTTGGTGCCGGCGGCGCGCGGGTCGAGTGGCGATCCGGGTACGGCAAAAACGAGCCGCCCCATTTCCGCGGCAAGCCTTGCACTGATCAGCGAACCGGACCTGAGCGCCGCTTCGACAACGACGAGGCCATAGGAAAGCCCGGCGATCAGGCGATTGCGGCGCGGAAAATCGCGCGCTCGCGGCTCCCAGCCGAAAGGCATCCCGGAGATGACGGCACCACCGGCCTCGAGGATTTCCGCGATCAGCGGGATATTTTCCGGCGGATAGGGCATGTCGAGGCCACCGGCGAGGACGGCGACGGTTCCCGTTCCAAGACTGCCGCGATGTGCGGCGGTGTCTATACCTCGCGCCAATCCCGAAACGATCGCGTGGCGCTGGGCGCCAAGCTCCCGCGCCAGAGTCTGCGCGATCTTGATCCCGGCCAGCGATGCGTTGCGCGCGCCGACGATCGATATGGCCGGTAGTTCAAAAACGGCTGCATGGCCTTTGACCGCGATCAGCGGTGGTGGGCTGTCAACCCGGCTGAGAAGCGGTGGATAATCGGCCTCCCCGAGTGCCACGAAACGCGCACCCTGCCGCTGCGCCACTTGCAGTTCCGCCTCCGCTTCAGACACGGAAGGGATTCTGACGGGACGCGATGCACCGCCGTTCAAGATCAGTTCCGGCAGCATTTCGATGGCGTTTTCGGCGGAGCCGAAGCGGTTGATGAGGTCTCGGAACGTCGCCGGGCCGACATTGGGCGTTCGGATGAGGCGAAGCCAGCTGAGCCGCTGCCGGTCTGTGAGACGCGGGGCGGCAGGCGCACTCATCCCTTGGAGCCGATGCGCGTCTCCGTCCCCGACAGAAGCCGCGTGATGTTCGGCCGGTGCTTGATGAAGACGATGATGCTCATCACCGCGAAGGTTTCGGCGATCTCATAACGGCCCATGAGGGCGAGCGCCACCGGGACCGCCACCGCAGCCACAAGCGCCGCCAGCGACGAATAGCGGGTGATGAAGGCGACGACCAGCCAGGCGACGGCGAAGACGACCGCACCCTGCCACGCGGCGGCTATCAGGACGCCGATATAGGTCGCCACGCCCTTGCCGCCCTTGAAGCCGAGCCAGACGGGGAAAAGATGGCCGAGAAAGGCGGCAAAGCCGGCGGCAAGCGCTGGATAGAGGCCGAAGAAGTGCGAAAAGACCAGGACGGGCAGAAACCCTTTGAGGGCGTCGAGCAACAGGGTCAGCGCCGCAAGGCCCTTTTTGCCCGTGCGCAGAACATTGGTTGCGCCGATATTGCCTGAACCGATCTTGCGCACGTCGCCGAGACCGGCCGCGCGCGTGATCAGCAGGCCGAACGGTATGGAACCGCAAAGATAGCCGACGACGAGCGCAGCCAGCACCATTGACATGAATCCCCCCAAATTCAGGCGGCGAACACTGTGCGACCGGTAACCATTGTTTGCAAGACCTTGCCTTGCAGCCGCGCACCCTCGAAGCAGGTGTTCTTGGAACGGGAACGGATATCCGTTTCCTTGACGATCCAGGGTTCGTCGAGATCGACAAGGGCGATATCCGCCGGCGCGCCCGGTTTCAGCGTTCCGCCCGAAAGCCCGAAGAGCCTGGCAGGCGCCGTCGAAAGCACTTCGACCAACCGCAGGAGAG
>SCRB01000992.1 GCA_004299545.1 Rhizobiaceae bacterium | reverse complement strand
GGCGGAGAAGGCCTACCCGCCGATTCTTGCCGTCGCCGGGCTGACCGATCCGCGCGTCACCTATTGGGAGCCGGCCAAATGGGTCGCCCGATTGCGTGAAAGGAAAACCGACCGCAATCCGGTCCTGTTCAAGATCAATATGGGGGCCGGTCACGGCGGCGCGTCCGGCCGTTTCAGCCGACTGGAAGAGATCGCCTTCAGCTATGCCTTCGCGCTCAAGGTGACGGGCCTGACATAAAGCGGGAGACAGCGCCTGCGCTGCTTTGTCATCGTTTGTCCGTGTAAGCGGTCGGCAGCGGCGGAACCGCCTTCAGATAGGCGGCGATCGCGTCGCGGTCCGAGGCCGGCAGTTTCGCGATGTTCTGCTGCACGTCCACCATCGCGCCACCGACGGAATCGAAATCCGGCGTGAAGCCGCTTTCAAGGAAATAGGCGGTGTCCTTTTCCGACCAGTCGCCGATGCCGCCATTTCCGGGCGTGATGTTAGGGATCGCCCCCTTCCCGTCCGGATTGGGCGCGCCGGCCAGCCATTCGTCCCGTTTCATCCCGCCGAAAAAGGTGCGTGGCGTGTGGCATTCGCCGCAATGGCCGGGACCCTCGACGAGATACTGGCCCGCTTTCGCCTGTTCGGGAGCATTTTGCGGTAGCTGCACATAGGGCGTGTCCGACAGATAGAGCAGCTTCCACAGGCCTATCCCCCGGCGGATATTGAAGGGGAAGCCGATTTTGTCCGGCGGCGCCTTGCCGGCAACCGACGGCAGCGTCTTCAAAAATGCGAAGAGATCGGAAATGTCCCCGGGCTTCATGCGCGAATAGGACGCATAGGGGAAAGCCGGATAAAGATGGCGGCCGTCCGGCGTGATGCCGCGTTTCAGCGCGTTGACGAAATCGCCAAGCGTCCAGGCGCCGATACCGTCCTTCCTGTCCGGCGAGATGTTCGGCACCACGAAGGTGCCGAATCGGGTCTTGAGCTCCAGCCCGCCGGCGAGCTGGAGCAGGGCGTCCCCGGTTGCTTTCGGGCGCGCGTGGCAGGAGGAGCATCCCGCCAGCCAGAAGATGCGCTCGCCTTTCTTCACGTCGCCGGGACCATAGTGCGAAAGCGCGGCAGCATCGAGCGGCCGCGGCATCGTCAGATACCAGAACGCCGCAGCCGCTGCTGCCACGATGATGAGGACGGCAAGGGCCGCCCGCGCAAGCATATCGGCCCTGGTCCCGCTATTTCAGGCGATAGTTGCGATGGCAGGCGGCGCAATTGCCGAGCACGGGCGTAATGACGGTCTTGAAAGCAGCGAGATCGGCGGGACCCTTTTTCCCCGACGCTTCCGCCGCGGCATCCGCCTCGGTCCGGAATTTCGCCAGCGCTGCCTGGAAGCCGGCCGCATCCTGCCAGATCTTCGGCGATGCCTTGGTGTTGCCCTTGTCCGATCCCGCCGGGAAGAACGAACCATAGGCATGCGACACGGCGCGCAGCGCCATGATCGCTTCCTTCGCCACGAGAGGATTGTAGGGAATTTCCCCCTTCAGCATCCCCGCCGAAACGGCGGCCGCAGCGCCATTGGAATCCATCAGCGCCTTTCTGATCGTTATCGGATCGTCGGCCGCATAGGCCGCACTCACGGACAAGGCCAAAATCGCGCAGGCTGCTGCAAGTCTCTTCATGAACGCTCTCCTCGATGACACCGCGTCAGGAGATCAACGCTAACATGGTAATTTAATTCCCGTCATTGCTCTCACGCTATCGTGATCCTTTCGCGACCACGCCTCGTGAAGAGCGCGAGGGCAATAAAAAGCCCCGGCGAACCGGGGCCTTTTCGAGCAGGCGTTAGACCGCCTTTTCATAACATTCGAGGACGTGGTCCCAGTTGACCAGATGATCGACGAAGGCTTCGAGATATTTCGGCCGGGCATTGCGGTAGTCGATGTAATAGGAATGCTCCCATACGTCGACGCCGAGGATCGGCGTGCCGCCATGAACGAGCGGATTCTCCCCGTTCGGTGTCTTCATGACTTGGAGCTTGCCGTTCTTCACCGCAAGCCAGGCCCAGCCGGAACCGAACTGGGTGGCGCCGGCGGCGAGGAAATCGGAGCGGAACTTGTCATAGCCGCCGAGGTCGCTGTCGACCGCCTTCTGCAATTTGCCCGGCAGGCTCTTGCCGCCGCCGCCCTTCTTCATCCACTTCCAGAAATGGAGATGGTTGTAATGCTGGGCGGCATTGTTGAAGAGCCCCGCATTCTTGCCGTAAGACTGCTTCACCACCTCTTCCACCGAGAGATTGCCCATTCCCGCTTCGGCGGCAAGCTTGTTGCCGTTGTCGACATAGGCCTTGTGATGCTTGTCATGATGATATTCGAGCGTCTCCTTCGACATGTAAGGCAGAAGCGCCTCGTAATCGTAAGGCAGTGACGGCAGTTCAAAGGCCATGGCTGGTCTCCCTTGCTGGGTTGATTGTCAAAATCGATCTCTTTCGAAATAGGATGGCATGCGCTCCAAGCAAGCCCGGAACGTTTCCGCCCCTGTTCTATCCGTTCAGCCTGCGGGTGTCGAATGCGCCCATTCCCAATAAAGCTCGCGCGCTTTCTTCGCCATCGGGCCGGGCTGCAATTGGCGATCCCCCACGGCGGTGATGGGAACCACCTTGGAGTGGTTCCCCGTCGAAAACACTTCGTCGGCCTCGCGGAAGTCGCGCACGGACAGCGTTTTTTCGGTCGTCTTGAACCCATAATCCGAAAGCAGCGAAATCACCCGCCGGCGCGTGATCCCCGACAGGAAGCAGCCATTCGCCACCGGCGTGAAGACGTGACCATCCTTGACCATGAAGATATTGGATGTCGCGGTTTCGGCGACATTGCCGAGCATATCGAGGATAAGCGCGTTGTCGAAGCCGCGCATCCTCGCTTCCATGACGGCGCGGC
>SCRB01000991.1 GCA_004299545.1 Rhizobiaceae bacterium | reverse complement strand
CTCTGCGCCATACCGATTTCTGGGGATTGCCTTTGCAGCAGTTTCCTGCCTGCGTCGGCAAGAAGGAAAATGAGCAAGGCCTGGCGTGGCCATTGGCGTCGGTCAAGCCCAATGCCCCAGGATCACGGCTCGTGGTAGATGAGGTGACCGACAAAATCGCTTGGGTTCGAGGAGGAGCGCTTCTAACGCGAGGCATGCGAATCAGTCTGCGCCGCGGATCTCGCCTGGACCGTCGGGGACTGCCTCACCGTCAAAGCTCGATTTCGTGCCGGCGCAGACCTTCGACAACGGCATGGACAATGTTGGTTGCCGCGAGTTTCTGCTTGGCGTTCCTCACATGGGTGAGGACGGTGTGCTGGGAGACAGAAAGGATCACGGAAATTTCCCATGCGGTCTTGCCTGCCGCCGCCCATTTCAGGATTTCCGCTTCCCGGTGTGACAAACCAGCTTCCGCCTCCTGAGCGGGCCGCGCGCCAAATCTCATGGTGGCTGAGAGAGCACTTCTGGACAGAATGCTCACGGATTGCCGGGCAATAGGTGATGTGTCCACCTCATCTCCAGCGGCCGTCACGGTGATGGGCGGCAGAAACGGTGCGTGGAGAGGGATGCAGATGCCCTGTCTGAGACCGAATTCGGAGGCTTCCCCCATGACGATTTCCGCCAATTTGTCGTAATTGGCCGAATCGATGTCATGCCACAAAAACGGTTCGGTGGTGCGTCGGCATTGCGCAACGCAGGGATCGTGCCGGTAGTGGCCGGCGGAGTTGTAACGTTCGAACCATTCGCCCGGCCAGCGATTGGCAAGAATATAGGTTTGCCAGTTGCCGACGTCCGGAGCCGGCAGCCGCGTGATGAGGCAAGTTCCGTAGCCAAATGCTTCGATGCACGCGGAAAACCTCGTGACGACTTCATCGACAGTTCTCGCCCGCAGAATTCTTTCCGCCTTCAGCAAGAGGTCAACAAGTCCAGCGTCAGTCATCGGAATTGCATCCCGCTTCAGCAGGTCGAATACCGCAAGTTGCAACATCATCCTGTGTCGTGGGGGTATCAAGAGCGGCGAGTCGGAATGATTACTATAGTAGGTGGCGGAAGAGTCCCGGCCTCTGCTGGTTCGGCTCATGAGGTTGAGATCGGTAGTTGCTCGGAATCTGAGATTGCAGCGTCAGGCTAGCGGACTGTCGCAGGAGCAGTTGGCCGACCGGGCGGGGCTCGATCGCAATTATGTCGGAAAACTGGAGCGCGAAGAGAATTCACCGACCGTTGATACGCTCGAACAGCTTGCGCTTGCACTTCAGGTCGATGTTGAAAGCCTTGTTCGCCGAGATCGTCCGGTCCAAAGCTGACTTTCGAGCTGTTGCGGGCCTTTTCTAGCGCTCGCTTGCTCCCAGAGAACTGCTTGTGTTTAGTTATCTTTCCGGCTTTTCTGGCTGCTTGAACCTGCTCTAACTCTGCTTTTTTCCGGCTTTGCGAAAAGCTCCTGAATATCCGTGCCAAGCGCTTTGGCGATCACTGCGAGAACGCTAAGACTCGGATTGCGCCGACCGTTCTCGATCCCGCTCAGATAGCCGCGTGTGCATGACGTCCGGAATGACAGCTCTTCCTGGGAGATGCCTCTCTCCCGGCGCAGACGCTGCACGTTCAACCCGACGATTACGGCCACTTCCATTGCTGGAAGTCGCCATGATGTTCACTTTAGTGCGACACACTATAGTAGACATTCGTGCTTGACGTGCACATGCGTTTTCGTTCAGTATATCGAATTAACGGAACGACCTTCTCAATATCGGAACATTTGATGCCAGGCAGCCTTTCTCTCGAACGCGGACTTCAGGTGCTCGAAGCGTTACGCGATTCCGGCATGCCAATCGGCGTGCGCGATATTGCCAGAAAGCTTGATCTGAGCGCTCCGGCCGTCCAGCGTCTTCTCAACACGCTGACCGAGAGGGGTTATGTCGAGAAAGACGACGCGACGCGGCGCTACCGCATTGGTCATGGTATTCTGACGCTGGCACGCGATGTCCTCCATGGCGATCGGTTGATAAGGGTCGCCGAACCGGAACTTGCCACGCTGGCTGCCGAAGGATTCTTCAACTCCTTTCTGGGCGTCCGGCGGGGAGCCGCCGGCCTCTATCTTCTCGGCATTCAGAGCAAGAGCCCGGTCGTGATCCGCAGCTCTCCGGGCGAGACCATGCCGCTTCACGCCACCGCGCTCGGCAAGGCGCTTTTGATTGACCTGAGCGAGGACACAATTCACGTCATTCTCGGCGATGGCCCATTCGAGACCATAACGCCGCAGACGGTGAACATGCCGGCAAGGCTCATCAGCCAGATCCGCGCGGCGCGCGCCACAGGTTACACAACGGCCTTCGACGAGAACATCATCGGTGTCCTTTCGGTCGGCGCGCCGGTCCGCGATGCGACGGGTGGGGTGATTGGCGCCATCAGCGTCGCTTATCCGCGCTCGGTCGGCCCTGAGGTCGTGACCGCGGAGATTGCCGAAAAGGTCCTCGCCGCCGCCGCGAGGATTTCGTTTGGTCTCGGCTACTGCCGTGAGGACGAACAGGAAAACCGGGGGAGTTCCGATGCCGCCTGACGGTAAGCTTCTGAACGAGAGCCGTCTCCAGGAGAAAATGGCGGCGCTGAAACTCGACGCGGTCGTTGCGACTTCGCCCGAGAACGTCACCTATTTGAGCGGCTTCTGGGCACTGCCGCAGTGGATCCGGCGCGGGCCGCAGGCCTATGTGCTTTGGCCGGCGCCAGATCGGGGCGAGCCGGAAATTGTCACCAGCACGGCGACGCTCGATCTTATCGCCGATCAACCCGTCTGGGTAGAAAAAGTCCGACGCTATGGCGATTTTCATGTCCACCAAGCACCGGAGCCGCCGCACGACCCGGTGAGTTTAAGACTGCTCGAGTTGCTCGCAGCGGAAAGCCATCGTGATGCGATCGAGGCGCTCGCGGTGGCCATAAGCGAGGTGGGACTTACGCGCTCGCGCATCGGCATTGACGAGATCGGCCTCATGCCCGGTCAATTCGACGCGCTGAAGGAACTATTGCCCGACGTGATGTTCATGCCTGCTACATCGCTGTTTCGTGACGTGCGGGCCGTCAAAACGGAAGAGGAAATCGCGCGGCTGGGGATGGTTGCTCAGATCGCCGAGCGTTCGATCGCCGCGGCTCTCGAAGTGGCAGCTGAGGGCGCAACCGAAATCGAGCTGGCCCGCGCCTTCCACGTCCAGACCGTTCGCGAGGATGCCTTGCCGGTGCTCGGATGCATCGGCTTTGGCGACAGAAGCGCCTTGGCGAACGTTCAGCCGTCGGACCGCATGCTGCGCCTTGGCGACGTGATCCGTTTCGATGTCGGTGGCCGCTACCGCCATTACCGCGCCGACATTGCCCGTATCGCGACGTTCGGCAAGGCTTCAAAAGAGGTTAGCCGTCTGCATCACGCACTCCTTTCGGGCGTCGAACGTGCCTGCGAAATGATCCGACCCGGCGTTCGCGTCGCCGACATCCACGATGCAACCATCGAGACCGTTCGGCGCGAAGGGATCCGACATTATCGCCGGAACCATGTCGGCCACGGTATTGGGCTTGATGGCTACGATGCGCCCAATCTTACGCCGGCAAGCGATGAGGTGTTCGAAGAGGGCATGGTTCTCTCTGTCGAGACCCCCTATTACGAGATCGGCCGCTTCGGACTCCAGGTCGAGGACATGGTGGTCGTGCGG
>SCRB01000990.1 GCA_004299545.1 Rhizobiaceae bacterium | reverse complement strand
GATGACGGCAGTCAACCAGGACTCGTTGCCGCACAGCTTAGAGATCATCTCCGCTCAGCAAACCCCACCGATGCAAGGCATCCAGCCTCCGATTTTTGCAGGCGCCACAACGGCAGACTTGATCGGTGGGCTAGCTTCGAATCAGAGCGATACGTTTGCGTTCACGGCATCGGCACCGGGTCGCTTCTGGATGATGTGCGGAGTTCCGGGCCATGCCGCGGGAGGCATGTGGGACTGGTTCGTGGTCTCGCCTACTGCAACGAAACCTAGCGTCGCGTACGGGCCGTAGTATCGCGAAATCTTGATCGACAATGGTTGATGCCGGTTCAGCCTCAGTCGTCCGCGTCAACCAGTACGGCACGCTCGGGAGAGATGTGTAACAAAAGTCGCTCTCCCTCTGAGAACAGCACATTTGGAAATCCATGAATACGGAGCATTCCGCCTGGCCACTCCACCATATAGTTGACGATATCACCGAGTAATAGCCGCTCCTTGACGAACGCTGGCCAGCAGTTGACGCCAGCGCCTTCGAAGTTACGCCGCAGCTCCGGGTACACCGTACGCACGGCCACCAGGTACTCGCCCTCCGCGTTCGGCCGCGGCAGTTCAGCACGCGGTGCGCAAACCAGCTTCGCGCCGTTTACGTCGACGACGAGGGCCTCGCCGGGTCTGTGTTCCGTGACGCGCCCGCAGAGAATGTTGGCCGCGCCGATGAAATCTGCCACGAAGCGGCTGCGCGGCGCATCGTAGATATCGAGCGGTTTGCCCACCTGCGCGATGACGCCCTCACGCATCACGATGATGCGATCGGAGAGCGCCATCGCCTCCTCTTGATCGTGGGTAACATAAAGATTCGTGACGCGGAACTGGCGCTGAATCCGCTTCAGCTCCTCGCGCATTCGCACGCGTAGGCGCGCGTCGAGGTTTGAAAGCGGCTCGTCGAGCAGGATTGCCTTTGGCAGAAATGCATAGCTGCGCGCCAGCGCTACACGCTGTTGCTGGCCCCCGCTCAGATTCGTTGCAGGCTGATCGATCAGCGCCTCCATGCCGACCATGCGGAGCACCTCGGTGACGCGTGTCCGAAGCGCGCCGGCGCGCTCTTTGTGGAGGCGAAGGGCATAGGCGACGTTCTCAAATACCGTCATGTGCGGCCAGATCGCGTACGATTGGAAGACCATCGAGAGCGATCGCCGCTCGGACGGTACATCGATGTTCTGCTCCGCGGAGAAGACGACTTGCTCATCGATCACGATCTCGCCCGCGGTCGGCGTTTCGAGGCCCGCGATGCAGCGCAACGTGGTGGTCTTCCCGCAACCAGATGGTCCCAATAGCGAGAGTTGCTCGCCTTCGTACGCCTCGAACGAGACGCCGCGCACGGCTGGCTTACCGTGATAACATGCCTCGAGGCCGGTGACGCGAATGAATGCTCGATCGCGCGCCGGCTTGCGATCGCCGCACGCCCCCGGCGCAGGCGACGAAACCCCGGGGTCGTCCAGGAGGCTCAATTAACGTCCCTCCAGGTGCGGAACGCGCTTTTCCACAAACGCACGCAGGCTCTCGGCCCGGTCAGCCGTTCCTGCGACGTAATCGACGAAGACGAGATCCAGGCTCTGCGCCCGCTCCAGCGGCAGATCACGTCCCAGGGCGATCGCTCGCTTTGCGGCCTGCACGGAGAGCGGCGGCTTAGCCGCGATCGCCTCGGCTATCCGCAGCGCCGCCTCCATGGCTCCGCCCGCAGGTGCCAATTCGTCGGCCAAGCCCAAGCGGTGCGCCTCCTGCGCTTCGATGCGCTGGCCGGTCAAGATCATCTGCTTAGCTTTGCTCTCTCCCACCATGCGTGCAAGCCGCTGAGGCCCACCGATGCCGGGTACGCCGCCGAGATTGATCTCAGGCAGACCAAACGACGCGTCGGCGGCTGCGACGCGGATGTCGCACGCCATGGCGAGTTCGCACCCGCCGCCAAGCGCGTAGCCGTTGACGGCCGCAACCACCGGCGCCCGCGAGCGCTCCACGAGGGCGTAGACGGTCTGGAAGCGCCGGTTCCTCGGGACGGCGTCCGAGGGCGGCGCGGCGAGCAACTCATGGATGTCCACACCCGCGGAGAACAGGCGCGGGCCGCCGGTTAGCACGATCGCATACACCTCGGAATCGAGTTCCAAGTCCAAGAAAATGCATTCAAGTGCGTCACGCATCGCGGCGTTGATGGCATTCACGCGGGGGCGATCGAGGATGACGGTCACGATGTGACCGCTCCTCTCCGTCTTGATGAGGCTCTCGTCTGCCATCAGATGGCGACCCCTTTCTTGTGCACGCTGCGAATCACGATCAACGCAACGAGGATGATCGCGGTCTGGACGATGACGAGCGCACTCACCTGCGGAAGCCCGCCGGAGTCCCAGAAGTTGAAGATCGCGGGACCCAGCACTTGCGCCCCCGGCCCGGCGAGGAAGATCGAGGCGCTCACTTCTCGGACGGAGACCATGAAGAGCAGAACCCAGGCGGCCAGCAGCCCGGGGCTGAGCAGCGGGACGGTGATCGAGCGCATCACGGAGAGCCAGCCCGCACCGTGGACGCGCCCTGCTTCCTCGAGTGAGCGATCGAGCTGCACCACGACGCCGGTGATACTCCGGTAGGCGAGCGGTAGGAAGACGATGATGTACGCAATGAGCACTGCAAAGAGCGTGCCATAGAGCTTCAGCGGAAGCGCCAGCATCATCCACAGCAGCGCCGCGGCAAAGATGAGACGCGGCAGCGACTGCGGCACCATCGTCAGTTGCTCCAAGACACCACGCCCCGCCCCGCGCGAGCGATAGATAACCCAGGCAAGGATAGTGGCGAGCGCAGTGCCGACCGTTCCGGTTCCTATGCCCAACAATAGGCTATTTACGATCGCCTGGCGCGTGGTCGGGAAGTCGAAGAGTACGTAGCGGTAGTTGTGCAGTGTCCAGCTGGCTGCCGAGAGCGTGATGTTGGAGTTGCGTTGGAGCGAGGCCACCAGCAGGATGCCCAGCGGCAGGGCGAGCGCCACGACGACGTATGCGCAGACGACGGCGAAAAGAAACGGCGTCAAGCCCTTCATGTCGATCGGCCGGGGGCGGTACGTGCGCCCTCCCACGACGGCATAGGATCGGCCGCGGAGCGCACGCGTGTAAAGCCAGACGGCTATGGCCGCAAAGGCAATCAGCACAAAGCCCACAGCTGCCGCCAGCGGGTACTGAGGCGGATACCCTTGGAAGAGCGTGTAGATCGCCGTCGTCGCCACGTAAAAGCGTGAGTTCGTTCCGAGGATCGTGGGAATCGCGAAGGCACCCATCATCGAGATGAAGAGAAAGAGCCATGCGCTCAGGATCGCCGGAAGCATCAAAGGAATGGTAATACGTAAAGCGGTCATGAGGCGCCCCGCGCCCATGACCGCGGAGCACTCTTCGAGCGAGGGATCCATTTGGCCCATGGCGGCGCCGATCATCAGAAAGGCCACCGGCGCCTCGAAGATCGCCATGACGAAGACGATGCCGGGCACCGAGTAAATATTCACGAGGGAGGCGTGCGATCCGGTGAGTGCATCGAAAAGCACGTTGATCAGTCCGCCGTGAGGTGAGGCCAGCTCGCTCCAGGCTAGCGCACCGACGAGCGGCCCCATGGGGTAGGGGATGGTGACGAGAAGCTCGAGCACGCGGCGGCCCGGAATAGTGGTGCGGTAGATGATCCAGGCGAGCAGGAGCGCGAGAGCCGTGCCGAACGTCGAGCCGGCCAGCGCGACCAGCAGCGTGTTGCGGATCCACTCGAGATGACCGAGGAGCCGCACGAAGTTGGCCAGACCCCAATGCGTCGGCAGCAGCGCCTGCGCATCGCCGACGTTCAGGGCCATTGCCGCCAGCAACAGAAGTGGGTAGCCGATGATCAGCACCAGCGCCGCCAACAACACGAGCACCGGCAGCGAGATACGCTCGCGCGCGGCGGATCCGCGCACCCGACGGAAGATCACAGCGTAGACTTCGCTAAAAGCCGACGACGGCGTTCCACATCTTCACGAACTTCTGGTGCTCCGCGACGGAGCGATAACGCGCAAAGTTCGTCGGCAGCAGCAGCTTTACGTGCGCGAGCGACGGCAGCCCGGAAATCGAGACGTCGGAACGCGGCGAGTAGGAGCCTTGGATCTCGTTCCACCGCTGCTGGCCTTCCTTGGAGAGCAAGTAGTCGATGTACGCCTTTGCAGCATTCGACCGCCTGGTGCCGCCGAGAATGCCTACGACCTGCGACTGGGCGGGCGTCCCCTGCGCCGGGAAGATGACCTCGATCGGCTGATGCTGGCGCACCGACTTCGGATACTGGAAGATGCTGACTTTACCGCCGATTTTGAGATCGCCGGAATGAAGGTCCTGCATCATCTGCGTTGACGAAGCATACGCGCGCGGCTTCTGCTGCGCGAGCCGATCCCAATAGTCGGCGGGCAAGACGTCCTGCAGCACGTACCACCACGCGTACTGCGAGCCGGCACTCGCGTCCTGAAATCCGACCTGGTGGGCCCACTCCGGCTTGAGAAGATCCTCAAATGACTTCGGAGCCTCTTCTTTGCGGACATAGCGCGGATCGTACATCACGGTACCGACGTTGATGAAGTACGCCGTCCAATAGCCCTCCGGCGTGCTCTTATACCTGCGGTCGAAGCCTTTAAGCTCTGGAGACAGGTAACGCTGGACATGTCCCTGCAGACGCAGGTCGTCCATGAGCCCGGCGTCCGACGTCTGATAAACGTCCAAATCCGTAGCACCGGTGCGGAACTCCGCTGCCAACTTCGGCAGCGCTACGCCCGGGAGCATGCGCACCTCTTGGGCGGCGATGCCGGTCTTTTCCGTAAAGCTCTTGAGAAAGGCCACCACGTCGGCCTCTTGGTCGCCGTGGAGGACCGCCAGGGTTCCCTCTTTTCGCGCGGCATCGAGGTCCGCTGGGGAGCTGGGATTCGTGGTATCGGCAGCTGCCGGCGCCCCCCAGGCGAGCAAGCTGCCCAGACCCGCAGCTGCGGCTCCGGCGAGCGCGGCCTGCTCGAGAAGGCGACGCCGCGTGACCCCCGGCGCTCGAAAGAGCGGCCCCATGACGGCGCTGGGGCCTGAACCATCCGGTATGCACTTGCTCATCTGCGTCTCACCTACTTGCCTTGAGGCCAATAGACTTGCGGCCAGATACGAGATATGAGATATTATACACGAAATTCCACGGTTGTGAAGCAGGTGAATATGGCGTCATCGACCTCGTCCAAACCCCCGCGAGCAATCGGACTTCTCGCCGATCGCGCGGTCTTGGCGGATCGCATCTTCGATGCGATCCGGCGCGCCATTCTCTCGCTCGAGCTCGAGCCGGGCGCGGCCTTAGTGGAGCGCGAACTCGCGAAGCGCTTCGGCGTCAGCAAGAGCCCCGTACGCGATGCACTGCAGCGCCTCGCGGGCGAAGGACTGGTCACGCAATCGCCCCACCGCGGAATGACCGTGATCGAGGTTGATCACAAGCTCGCCGATGAGATCTTCGAGCTCCGTGAGGTCTTGGAAGAGATGGCCGTGCGCTTGGCCACACCCAATCTCTCGGCTGCGGACTTCGCCGCGGCACAGAGTGTGCTCGATCAAGCGCGCGAGTGCATCGAGCGCCGGGACCTCGGGCAGGCGGCGGCGTTCAATCGCGAGTTCCACGGCCTCTTCTGCCGCCAGAGCCAGAACCGACCGCTCGAAGAGGCGCTTTCGCGACTTCAGGATCGCGTACGCATCGTCTCAGTGCTGAGTTGGCGGCAGCGTCCTTCGATGCGTGAGGAACATGCGCAGCACGTCCAGATCCTCCAGGCCGCCGCAGCTCGCGATCCCGAGCGTGCCAGCTGCCTGATGCGGGAGCACATTCACACGTTCCGGCTGCACCTTAGGCAATTCTTCGGCGAAGCTCCCGCCGAGACGAGTGGCGCC
Source organism: Rhizobiaceae bacterium (assembly GCA_004299545.1). Taxonomy (GTDB): domain Bacteria; phylum Pseudomonadota; class Alphaproteobacteria; order Rhizobiales; family Rhizobiaceae; genus Mesorhizobium_L. The sequence continues at coordinate 126 of SCRB01000990.1, read as the reverse complement.
CGGTGATGGAGAGAGTCGAAGCTGACGTCCTGATCGCCGGCGGCGGGAGCTTCGCCGAAGAATTGCCTAAGGTGCAGCCGGAACGTGTGAATGTGCTCCCGCATCAGGCAGCTGGCACGCTCGGGA
>SCRB01000989.1 GCA_004299545.1 Rhizobiaceae bacterium | reverse complement strand
ACCATCGAACACCGGCGCTTGCACCACCGCAAGCTCGCCGCCTAACATCAACCCCAGACGAGGCCGACACTCCGCTAATTTACGCCGCGACTTGCGCCAAATGTTCTGACGACGGACACAAGAAATCCGGCCACAGCGGCGCCATCCTTCTGCGCACCTCCGACGTCGCCTTCCCCGGTGCCGTCGATGCGGCGCAGCTCTACCAGCAAAGCTGCGCCAAATGCGGCATTACCATCACGGTCAAGCGGGAACCGGGGGACGGCTACTGGTCGGAAGTCTGGAACAAGAAGCCGTTCTCGCTCTCCTATTGGGGCGGGCGTCCAACGCAGGACCAGATGTATTCCACCGCCTACATTTCCAGCGCCGACTGGAACGACACGCGCTGGAAACGGCCGGAATTCGACAAGATGATCATCGCGGCGCGCGGCGAACTCGACAAGGAAAAGCGCAAGAAGATCTATCGTGACATGGCGATGATGATGCGCGATCAGGGCGGCCTGATCGTTCCCTTCTTCAATCAGTATATCGACGCCACCGGCAAGGGTGTCGAAGGCTTCGTCAAGAATCCGGCGCAGGAAATGGGTAACGGATACGCTCTGGCTGAATGTTGGCTTGCGGCCTGAACGGGGCCGCTCTCCATGAAATCACCGCTGCTGAAACTGGTCGCGCAGCGTGTTGGCCTGAGCGTCATCCTGTTGTTCGCGGTTTCCCTCCTGATCTTCGTCGGGACGCAGATTCTTCCCGGCGACGTCGCTCAATCCATCCTTGGCCAGTCGGCGACACCAGAAGCCGTGGCCAATCTGCGTGAGTCGCTCGGTCTCAACCAGCCCGCCTATCTGCGTTACCTCGAATGGCTGGGCGGGCTGCTCACGGGCCATCTTGGTAACGCGCTGTCGAACGGCCTTCCGATCGGCCCGGAACTCTGGCAAAGGCTGAAAAACACGCTTTTCCTAGCGTTCTGGGCGGCGGCGATTTCCGTTCCCCTGTCGACCGTTCTGGGGCTGATCGCAGTGCGCCACAAGAACGGCTTCATCGACAAGATGATCTCCGCCACCACGCTTTTGACCATTTCGCTGCCCGATTTCTTCATCGGCTATCTCCTGATCTATTTCGTCGCGGTGAAGCTCGGCTGGTTCACCAGCGTCTCGACGGTCTTCGACGGCATGCCGTTCCTCCAGCGGATGAACGCCATCGTCCTGCCGGCCACCGCGCTGACGCTGGTCGTTCTGGCGCAGATGATGCGCATGACGCGCGCGGCGATCCTCAACGTCATGCAGTCCGCCTATGTCGAGACTGCCCAACTCAAGGGGCTGTCTCAGTTCGAGATCATCTGGCACCACGCCTTTCCCAATTCGATCGCGCCGATCATCAATGTCATCATGCTCAACCTCGCCTATCTGGTCGTCGGTGTAGTCGTGATCGAGGTGATCTTCGTTTATCCGGGGATGGGCCAATATCTGGTCGATCACGTCGCCAAGCGCGACGTGCCGGTGGTGCAGGATTGCGGCCTGATCTTCGCGGCCGTCTATATCGGCCTCAACATGCTGGCCGATATTTTCGCGATCCTTTCAAACCCGCGCCTGCGGCACCCGAAGTGAGGATCGCCGATGCTTGACATTCGCCGCATCCCGCCGACCGCCCTGCTCGGCATCATCATCACCGCTCTCTATATCCTGGTGGCGATCTTCACGCCGTGGATCGCTCCCTATTCCGACACCGCGGTGGTTGGGGACGTCTGGGCGCCAGGTTCTGCGGCGCACTGGCTCGGCACCGACAATCTCGGCCGCGACCTTTTGACGAGGCTGCTTTACGGCGCGCGCATCACTCTTTTCATTGCCGCTCTCGCCACTGCGCTTTCCTTTACGCTCGGCGCCAGCCTCGGCTTTACCGCCGCGGTCGTCGGCGGCTGGTTCGACGAGTTGCTGTCGCGCTTCATCGATCTGATCATGTCGATACCGACATTGATCTTCGCGCTCGTCGTATTGTCCGTGCTGCCGGCCGATACGCTGATCCTCATTCTCGTCATGGGCATTCTCGATTCGACGCGAGTCTTCCGTATCTCGCGCGCCGTCGCCGTCGACATCAACGTCATGGATTTCGTCGAGGCGGCCAAGCTGCGCGGCGAAGGCAAGCTATGGATCATCTTCCGCGAGATCCTGCCGAACGCGCTCTCGCCGCTCGTGGCGGAACTCGGGCTGCGCTTCATCTTCGCCATCCTGTTCCTGTCCGCGCTCTCCTTCCTCGGCCTCGGCGTCCAGCCGCCGGCCTCCGACTGGGGCGGCATGGTCAAGGAAAACAAGGACGGCATCGTCTTCGGCGTTCCGGCCGCGCTCCTGCCGGCGGCGGCCATTTCCATCCTTGCCATCTCGGTCAATCTGGTCGCAGACTGGATTTTGAACCGCACGACCGACCTCAAGGGAGGACGTGGCAATGCCTAGGCAAGCGAAAAGGCCGCAGGGTTCCGAATCCGGTGCGCTTCTCGACATCCGCAACCTCAGGATAGAGGCGACCGTCTATCCGCCGGGAGAGGACCCGAGGGATATCGTCATCGTCGACGATGTCTCCTTGACGCTCACCAAGGGCAAGGTGCTTGGCCTGATCGGCGAATCGGGCGCGGGAAAATCGACGATCGGCCTTTCCTCCATGGGTTATGGCAGGGGCGGTGTGCGCATCACCGGCGGGCAGGTGATCCTGAACGGGCGCGATATATTGAAGGGCGGGCAGAAAGGCTTCCGCCAGTTGCGCGGGCGCGAAGTCTGCTATGTCGCGCAATCCGCAGCCGCTGCCTTCAACCCCGCGCACCGCTTGATGCGGCAGGTCATCGAGGCGTCGCTCAAGCATGGTGTCTTCTCCCGCGCCGAAGCTGAGAAGCGCGCCATCGCGCTCTTTAAGGAGTTGAGCCTTCCGGATCCGGAACATATCGGCGATCGCTATCCGCATCAGGTTTCAGGTGGCCAGTTGCAGCGCGTCATGACCGCCATGGCGCTTTGTTCCAAGCCGGATCTCATCGTCTTCGACGAGCCCACCACCGCGCTCGACGTGACGACACAGATCGACGTTCTCGCCGCGATCAAGAAGGCGATCCGCGACACCGGTGTCGCCGCGCTCTACATTACCCACGACCTCGCCGTCGTGGCGCAGGTAGCCGACGACATCATGGTTCTCCGCCATGGCAAGAAGGTCGAAAAGGGCGACACCAGGCAGATCATCAAGGAACCGAGGGAGCAATATACGGGCGCGCTGGTTTCGGTCCATGAGATCCCCCATGAGGAACATAAGCCGGCGGAACCCATCCTGTCGGTGAAAAACGTCACCGCGGCCTATGGCGGCGGCCAGGTGAAGGTGCTGAAGAACGTTTCCGTCGATCTCTCGGCCGGCCAGACGCTCGCCGTCGTCGGCGAATCCGGATCCGGCAAATCGACACTGGCGCGCGCCATCACCGGCCTGTTGCCGCCGATGGAAGGGTCGATCGTCTTCGATGGACGGCCGCTGCCGCCCAGACTTGGCGACCGCAAGAAGAACGACCTGCGCGAATTGCAGATGATCTATCAGATGGCCGACGTGGCAATGAACCCGCGGCAGACGGTCGGCACAATCATCGGCCGCCCCATCCAGTTCTATTTTGGCCTCAAGGGCCGCAAGCGCGATGAGATGGTGCGCGAATTGCTCGACAAGATCGAGATGGGCAGCGGCTTCTTCGACCGCTATCCGGCGGAGCTTTCGGGCGGCCAGAAGCAGCGTGTCTGCATCGCTCGGGCGCTTGCGGCCAAGCCTAAGCTCATCATCTGCGACGAGGTGACGAGCGCGCTCGATCCGCTCGTCGCGAACGGCATCCTCAAGCTGCTTTTGAACCTCCAGCAGGAGGAAAACGTCGCCTATCTCTTCATCACCCACGATCTTGCGACGGTGAAATCGATCGCCGATTCCATTGCCGTGATGTATCGCGGCAGCGTCGTACGCTACGGACCGCGAAGCGAGGTGCTCACGCCTCCCTTCGACGCCTATACCGACCTTCTCCTTTCCTCGGTGCCGGAGATGGAGATCGGCTGGCTTGAAAAGGCGATCAGCGGACGGCGGATGGAATCGGCGGGGAATTGATTTCAGTTCGCTGACGCAATCTGAAATTCTTGTCTGGATCGATCACCCATGCGCTCGAAACTCCTGCTCATCATCATTGACGGTGTCCCCTACCGGAACTGGCGCCGCCTGATGGGTAATCTGGAAGGCTGGGTCCAGTCGGGAGAGGCGCTCGTCTGGAAGATGCGTTCGGTCCTGCCATCGACCTCGGCCTGCTGCTACGCCTCGATCCACACCGGCGTGCCGCCGCAGGTCCACGGCATCCTGTCGAACGAGGTTCGCTTCCGCGTCGCGCAGCCCGACATCTTCTCCGAAATTATAAAGGCGGGTGGCAAAACGGGGGCGGTGACGCATTCCTACTGGTCGGAATTCTTCAACCGCTACCCCTTCGATCCGGTGCGCGATATCGAATATGACGAATCGGGCGGCACCATCACCCATGGCCGTTTCCACACCATGACGGGTTACGACCGCCACAACCAGATGACGCCGTCCGACGTCGACCTTTTCGCTACGCTGACCATGCTGACGGAACGCTTCGGCGTCGATTACGCTATTCTCCACACCTGCACGCTGGATTCGATGGGCCACCGTTTCGGCCACGACTGCTACGAGATGGATCATGCCGTTTACGCCATGGATGGCATGCTTGCAGCCTTTCTGCCGAGATGGCGCGCTGCGGGCTACGAGGTGATCGTCACCGCCGATCACGGGCAAACCGACCGCGGCCATCATGGCGGCCGTGAAGAGGCGCAGCAGGATGTCGCGCTTTATTATTTCGGCGCCGGCCGGGGCCCCGAGGAAAATGCCCTTCTCGACCAGCTCCAGCTTGCACCGACGATCCTCAGCCGGCTTGGGGTGCCCATTGCGGAGACGATGAAGGAAAAGCCGTTTCTCACCTGGAGCATGATGCGATCAAGTTGAATCGCCTTGTACTCTTAACTCTTTGTTTAAGCATGATCTTTTCGGAAAACCGATATCCACTTTTCCGGGTCATGCTCTAATCCGGCCCGGTCAATAAAGCCATTCACCTTGGCCCAGCGTTTTCACCGCCTCGACGATGCGCGTGAAACTCGTACGCGCCCGGCCGACCGAGTTGCGGGCGCGCAGATAGCCATGGACGAGGCCTTCCTCGTTGAACCAGACACATTTGCCGCCGTCGGCCGCGATCCGTTCGCAATAATCCCTGCCGTCAGACGAGAGCGGGTCGCATTCGGCTGAGACGACGACGGTCGGCGGCAGGTAGGCGAAATCGGCATCGGCGAGCGGCGCATAGGTAATGTCGCCCACCACATCGGCTCCGCCCGTCTGGATCTCCTGGTAGAAAAGGATGTCGCGCATGGTCAGCATCGGCGCTTCAGCATGCTCGATACGGGACCCTTTGCGGGTATTTCCGCCGAGCACCGGATAGATCAGCACCTGGCCGGTTGGCCGGCGCTGGTGGCCACGCGTGGCGTGGGAAACCGCGGCCGCGAGATTGCCTCCGGCGGAATCGCCTGCGAGCAGCACCGGGCGTTCGTCCCGCCGGATTGCCCATTCGAACGCCGCAAGCGCATCGTCAAACGCCGCCGGATGAATGTGTTCCGGCGCCAGCCTGTAGTCGACCGACACCACCTCATAGCCGGTCCGCCCGCACAGTTCCGCGCAGACATCGTCATGGCTTTCCAGGTCGCCGAGGATGAAGCCGCCGCCATGAAAATAGAGCACCAGCGCATCGCTTTCCGGAGCGGCATGACGATAGACGCGGATCGGTATTTGGCGGTCCCCCGCATCGATGGCAGTCGTTTCGGCGGTGACCTCCTCGGGATCGCCGGCATGGAATCTCCGGCACATCCGGTCGTAGATCGCACGTCGTTCGGCAATGGTGCAATCGACCGTGTCGGGCGGATAATAGCTGTTGGTCTTCTCGATGAAGGCCCAGGTCTCTGCGTCGAGCAGCTTGGTATAGTCGGTCATCGAACCATGCCTTGGAAAATCCGGCCTACCTTCCCTTCCACACCGGGTCACGCTTCTCGGCGAAGGCGCGGAATCCGTCACGATTGTCCTCCGAAGCGTAGAGCGTGTCCACCGTGCGGAACTTGCGCTTGGTGATCCAGTTCATCGCCTCCTGGAAATTCATGGACTCCGCCTCGCGCGCCACCTCCTTGATGGCCGCAAAGACCAACGGCGGGCCGCCGGCGAGTAACCGCGCCACGTCCCAGACCCGCTCTTCCAGTTTGTCGGCCGGCAGCACTTCGTTGACCAGGCCCCAGCGATGCGCTTCCCGAACATCCATCCAGCGGCCGGTGAACAACAGGTCCATGGCGACGTGATAGGGAATACGCTTCGGCAATTTCACCGTCGCCGCGTCGGCCAGCGTGCCGGCACGGATTTCGGGCAGCGCGAAGGACGAGTGCTCCGATGCGTAGATCAGGTCGCAGGACAGCGCCAATTCGAAGCCGCCGCCGACCGCCATGCCGTTGACGCAGGCGATGATCGGCTTGTTCATGTCGCGAAGCTCCTGCAATCCGCCGAAACCGCCGACGCCGTAATCGCCATCGACCGCATCGCCCGACGCGGCGGCCTTCAAGTCCCAGCCGGCGGAGAAGAATTTGTCGCCAGCCGTCTTCACAATGGCGACGCGCAGGTCAGGATCGTCGCGGAAGGCTTGGAAGGCCGTGCCCATCAGCCGCGACGTGGCGAGATCGATGGCGTTCGCCTTCGGCCGGTCGAGCGTGACTTCGAGGATGCTGCCTTCACGGCGGGTCGTGATGATTTCGGTCATGAATTCTCCGTCATTGTCCTACCACCAGCAGCGCATCGGCGATCCAGGCGCCCTTCCCTTTTTCGCAGACGATCAGCGGATTGACGTCGAGTTCTTCGATCGCGCCCGCATGTTCGAGGGCGAAACGGGCGATTCCTTCGATCGCGTCGATCGCCGTTTGCAAATCGGCTTGCGGCCGCCCGCGATAACCGTCCAGCAGCGCAAAGAGCCTGAGCGACCGCAACGCTGCCTCGATTGCCTCGCACGTCGTTGGCAAGAGCAGCGTAGCACTGTCCTTCAGAAGCTCCACCAGCACACCGCCGGAACCGATCGTCATGACCGGGCCGAAGAGCGGGTCACGCGTGACGCCGACGATCAGTTCGGCAACGCCGCCTTCGATCATACGCTCGACATAGAGGCCGGTGCCGAGCCGCAGCAGATCGTCCGCCGCCGCCCGAACCGCGCCAGCATCCTTCAAATTCAGCCGAACCGCGCCATGTTCCGATTTATGCGCGATGCCGAGGACTTTGAGCGCTACCGGAAAGCCGAGGTCTCCGGCGACGGCAACAGCTTCGTCCGGGGTGAGGGCTCGCCGTCCCGCTGGCACGCAGAGTCCCGCCGCTGTGAGAAGCGATTTGGCGATAGCTTCGTCTGGTTGGTTCCCTTCCTCGCCCCCCATCGGGGGGAGAGGTGGACCGGCGAAGCCGGGACGGAGCGGGGGGCAGGCAACAGATAAAGTCCCCCTCTCCGCCTCGCTACGCTCGGCACCTCTCCCCCCGACGGGGGGCGAGGAAGGGCGTTGCCACGCCTCGCCGACAAACGCCGCCGCTTCCGCTGCATCGAACGCCTCGGCAATGCCGTTGAGCGGCGCGACACCGCGTTCCATAAGGTCGATCGCATGGTCTTCCGACAGGTTTTCGGCAAGCGAGGCGACGACCGCGCCCTTCGATCCGTTGGCCTTCTGCGCCGCCTCGAAGGCGCGCACCGTCGGCCACCACGATTCATCGGAGCAGCGGTCGCCGCGCGGAAAATCGAGCACCAGAAAATTGAGATCGAAGCCTCCGGACGCCATCGCCGTGAAAGCGGCAGTCAAGGCCGGCTCATTTCCCCAGATGAACGTATTGTAGTCGAGCGGGTTGGCAACGGCCACAAGCGGCCCCAGCGTCTCCTGAACACGCGCCTTGTGAGCGTCGGTAATGGGAGGGAAATAAATCCTCCGCCCTTCCGCGCTGTCCGCCATCACCGACGCCTCGCCACCCGAGCAACTCATCGAGGAAAGCCGGCGGCCGGCAAGCGGGCCGGTGACGTGCAGCAGTTTCAGCGCCTCGAGGAAAGAGGGGATCGTCTCGACGCGCGCAATGCCGAGCCGGCTCAGGAAGGCATCCGACGCCGCATGCGAGCCGGCCAGTGAAGCCGTATGCGAAATCGTCGCGGCGCGCGCCTGCTCGGACCGGCCGACCTTCATCGCCACGACCGGCTTTTTCAGTTCGCGCGCGCGACGCGCGAGATGCTCGAAACCGGCGACCGAATCGAAGCCCTCGATATGAAGTCCAAGCACGGACACACGCTCGTCCTCGATCAGCCCGCACGCCATTTCGGACAGGCCTGTCTGCGCCTGGTTGCCGGCCGTCATCAGAAAGGCGATGGGCAGGCCGCGCTTCTGCATGGTCAGGTTGATGGCGATGTTGGAGGATTGCGTGATGATTGCCGCGCCACGCTGGTCGGGCTCCAACCGGCGGCCGCCATGCTGGTCGGGCCAAAGCAGCGCCCCGTCCGCATAGTTGATCAGCCCGTAGCAGTTCGGCCCGATGATCGGCATCTCGCCGGCCGCCCGCACAAGTTCATCCTGAAGTCGCGCGCCATCGGAATCGTAGTGCTCCGTCTCCTTGAAGCCAGCCGCGAAACAGACCGCACCTCCGGCGTTCCGTTCCCGCAACGATCCGACGATTTCGACGCTGGCATATCGGTTGACTCCGACGAAGCTGGCGTCGGGTGCGCCGGGAAGGTCCGCAACGGAGCGGAAAGCCCGAGCGCCGGCGATTTCATCCTTCGACGAATGGACGGGCCAGACAGCGCCGTCGAATCCCATCTTGTGCGATTGCGCGACAACATTGGCCGCAAAAGCGCCGCCGCCGATAACAGCGATCGACCTCGGGCGCAGCAGGCGGTCGAGCCTATGCAAGGCGCCACTCCCAAAAACGCCGTAGAGCGCCCGCATTTCATCTTGACCTGAACACCTCATCCCCCCACCGCCCGCAGCAGCGCACGGCTGATGATATGCCGCTGGATTTCGCTCGTGCCTTCCCAGATACGTTCGACGCGCGCATCGCGCCAGATGCGCTCAAGCGGCAGATCGTCCATCAACCCCATGCCGCCATGGATCTGGATCGCCTCATCGGCGATGAAGGCGAGAACCTCCGTCGCCTTGAGCTTGGCCATCGCCATGTCCTCGTCAGTGATGGTGCCCTGATCGACTTTCCACCCTGCCTCGAAGGTCAGGAGATTGGCAGCCTTCAATTCGGTCGCCATGTCGGCCAGCTTGAACGATACGCCTTGGAATTTGCTGATCTTCTGGCCGAACTGCTCGCGCGTCGCGGCGTAGTCGATCGCATGCGCCAGCGCCCTTTCCGCCCGGCCAAGGCAGGTCGCGGCGACCTGAAGCCTCGTCGCGCCAAGCCAGGAATTCGCTACTTCGAAACCCCGATGCGGGTCTCCCAAAACCTGCGAAGCAGGGAGACGTACGTCATCGAACTCGAGGATGGAATTGGTGTAACCGCGATGCGAGACGTTGCGATAGCCGTCGCGCACGGCGAAGCCCGGCGTTCCCTTGTCGACGAAGAAGGCGGTGATCTTTTTGCGTTTTCCTCGCGGCCCCTCTTCCTCGCCTGACGCCATGAAGACGATGACGAAATCCGCGAGGTCGGCGTGGGAAATGAAATGCTTGGTGCCGTTCAGCACCCAGTCATCGCCATCCTGAACCGCTGTCGCCTTCATGCCGCGCAAATCGGAACCGGCGCCTGGCTCCGTCATGGCAAGGCAATCCCATTTCTCGCCGCGGATACAGGGATAGAGATATTTTTCCTTCTGCTCATCCGTGCCGGCGAGCAGGATGTTGGAAGGTCGCGCCACGCAGGTCCAGTGCAGCGCGTAATTAGCGCGGCCGAGTTCTTTCTCGTAGAGCAGCCAGCTGACCGTATCGAGCCCGGCCCCGCCAGCCTCGGCCGGCATGTTGGCGGCATAAAGCCCGGCGGCGATCGCCTTCGCCTGAAGTTCCTTGATCAGGTCGGACCTCAGATGTCCCGTGCGCTCGACCTCCGCTTCATGCGGATAAAGCTCGTTCTCGACGAACGCCCGCGTCGTCTCCACGATCAACTGCTGTTCTTCCGAGAGGCCGAAATTCATGACCCCAGCATCCTTCACCTGCTCTTTTTCTTTGGCTTTTCCGCCCTGGCCTTCTCCGCGGATTTCGAAAGCTTCTTCACATAATCCCTGTGAAGGGCGCCGGCGCCCCAGCCCTTGCCCTTGTTGGTCTTCGACAGGGCTTCCATCATGGCGACAAGGTTCTCGTCGCGGATCTTTTCAAGCTCCCGGATCGACCATCGGCCGGACTGTTCATCGGACTGGCCGGCGATCAGATCCACCAGTTCGTCGTTGAATTCCGGCACATCCATCAGCTTCGTCCACGGCCAGCTGAGGCACGGCCCGAACTGCGCCATGAAGTGGCGCATGCCGGCCTCGCCGCCTGCGATGCGATAGACCTGGAACATGCCCATCTGCGCCCATCTGAGGCCGAAACCATAGCGCATGATGTCGTCGAGTTCCTCGACGCTGCAAATGCCGTCCTTGATCAGCCAAAGCGATTCCCGCCATGCGGCTTCAAGCAGCCGGTCGCCGACGAACGCCTCGATCTCCTTGCGGATGACGACCGGCTTCATGCCGATCGAGGCGTAGGCCGCCTGCGCCTTCTCGATGGTGGCTTTCGACGTATCTTTGCCACCGACGATCTCCACCAGCGGCAGCAGGTAGACGGGATTATAGGGGTGGGCGACGACCAGCCGCTCAGGATGCTTCATCGCCACCTGCATGTCGGATGGCAAGATGCCCGAAGTCGAGGAGCCGACGAGGGCATCAGGTGCCGCATGCGCGTCGATCTCGGCCAGAACCTTGTGCTTGACATCAAGGCGTTCGGGCACGCTTTCCTGGATGAAATCCGCGCCTGCGACGGCTTCCGCGACGGACTTCGCATAGGTGACGTCTCCTTCCTTCGGCAGGCCGGCAGGCACCATCTGCTTGTACGCACGCCGGGCGTTCTTCATCACCTCCCCGATCTTGCGCGACGCCTCGGGATCGGGATCGAAGAGCGAAACGTCGACGCCGTTCAGGGTGAGCCGGGCAACCCAGCCCGCGCCGATGACACCGCCGCCGATGCAGGCTGCCTTGTTGATCGTCATGTGATTCTCCTATGCCGCCAGCGGCGCCCGCTTCGTCAGACCGAGCTTCTTGCGCACCTCTTCCGGCCCGATAACCCGCGCGCCCATGTTCTCGATGATCGTGACGGCGCGTTCGACAAGCTGCGCGTTGGTTGCAAGAACGCCTTTGCCGAGCCAGAGATTGTCTTCCAGGCCGACGCGGACATTGCCGCCGGCAAGCACCGCCGCCGCAGCGTATGCCATCTGGTTGCGGCCGAGCGAAAAGGCCGAGAATGTCCATTCCGGCGGCACGTTGTTGACCATCGCCATGAAGGTGTTGAGGTCGTCCGGTGCGCCCCACGGCACGCCCATGCAAAGCTGCACCAGAGCATCAGGCTTGAGGACGCCTTCTTTCACCAGTTCCTTGGCGAACCAGAGGTGGCCGGTGTCGAAGGCCTCGATCTCCGGCTTGACGCCGAGCTTCGTCATCAGGCCGCCCATGGCGCGCAGCATGCCGGGTGTGTTGGTCATGACATAGTCGGCTTCGGCGAAATTCATGGTGCCGCAATCGAGTGTGCAGATTTCCGGCAGGCATTGCCGCACATGCTCGACGCGCTCCGCGGCCCCCGCCATGTCCGTCCCCGCCTCGACGAGAGGCAGAGGCTTCTCGGGCGAGCCGAAGACCATGTCGCCGCCCATCCCGGCCGTCAGGTTGAGTACGACATCGACATCGGCAGCGCGGATCCGCTCCGTCACTTCGCG
>SCRB01000097.1 GCA_004299545.1 Rhizobiaceae bacterium | reverse complement strand
AGCCGATCTCAAGGACATTTTCGCCGCCGCGCAAGTCCAGGAGTTCGACGATCCGGGCGAGCTTGGCCTCCTGCGCGTCCTCAAGTGTCTGGCCTGAATTCTCGTAGAGCGCCGAGGAATAGGTCAAGCTCGAATCGAGCCAGCATTGATAGAAGTCGTTGCCGAGGTCGTAGTGGAACGAGATGTTCTTGCGGCTGCCGGCCTTGCTGTTCGTCCGCAGCAGATGCCGGGCGCGATTGAGCATCCGCACCGGCCATAATCCGGAAATTTTGTTGTCGAGAAGCGTGATGTTGCGCGCCGCCAGTTCCAGCAGCGCGGCAAGATCGGGGCTCGACCAGTCGCCGTCGATATAGGCTTCGGCGAAACCGAGGTCGCCCTGGCTGGCAAGCCGCGTGAGCGCGCGCCAGCGATGGAGAACGAGCGTCGCGGCGATTCCGGGCCTTATTCCGTAATGCTCGATCCGTTCATGGGATGGCAGCACGACCGTGATATGGCCGACTTCGATCCGCGAGACGACGCGGCGCAGCAGGCGTGCGCCCAAGCCTTCCCTGCTAGGGCCGATGTCCTTTGCTTCCCGGATCCCGCTATCGAAGGACATTTGTCGTGTCCTTCGCCGAGCGGGCGGTGGTGGTTTCACTATCGCGTCCGAGTGTGACCGGTTGATCGGGTGGGGAAGGACGATCCTGCAAGCGAATACCCTTGAGCCAGATCAGCAGCGCCTCCCAGTAAATGCCGGCAATTACCTTCAGCGTCAGTAGCGGATAGGCGCAGAAGGCGCGCGCCAGCGCGGCGTCAGTCAGGTCCTGCCGGGTCGCAACGAGCTTGGCGACGATCAGCGGTCCCTCCTTGTCGCGGCCGACGACCGACACCGCCAGATCCTTTCCTGGAGGTACGACAGAGAAGGAATAGAGCATGTCGGTCGTCATGAAAGGCGAGACGTAGAAGGATTTCCGGCTTTCCTGCCGGATGGGCGCTTTTGTTTCGGGCGCCACGGGGATGAGATAATTGTGACGCTGACCGAAGGTGTTGTTGACCTCGTAGAAGATCGCCGAAAGCGAGTTGTCCCGCCGGTGGCAAAAATAGATGCTGAGCGGATTGAAGGCGTATCCCAGGATGCGCGGCATGGTGAGAAGCCTGATTTGGCCTCCGGATTCGATACCGGATTCCCGCAAATGCCGCTCGATCCTGTCGCGCGGCGAAATTGCCGCTCCCTCACCATGATCCCGGTCGTAAAAGCTGAACAGGTTGAAGCGGTTGTGCGAGAACAGGCAGAGCCTGTCCGCCAAGGCGTCGACTTCGTCGAGATCGAGCAGCAGATAATAAATGCTGTAGCATAACCGATGTTCTCTCGGTCGCGACCGATGGTGCATCACCGAACCGTTGTAGAGGGCCGAGTGAAAGGCTGACATCAAGCCGCCTCCGTCTCGGGCATGGCGGGCACCACGCGATGAACGCAAATGCGGCCGGACTCGTCAGCGACCGTCCAGGGACGCCGCATGCCGCCGAGCGCTTCGGCGACGGCAAGGCCGGCCTGTAATCCGTCCTCGTGGAAGCCGGCTCCAAAATAAGCGCCGCAGAACCAGATGTTGCGTCTGCCCTGCAAGGACCAAAGTTGTTGCTGCGCTTGCATCGCGCGGGCGTCGAAGCGGGGATGGCTGTAGCGCATTCGCCTCAACACCGCGCCGGGCGCGATTTCCCGGTGGGGGTTGAGCGTGACGAACAGAGGCTGAGCGCTTTCGATGCCCTGAAGGCGGTTCATCCAGTAGGTGACGGCGAGCCTGCGGCCGTCATCATCGTCCCTGGTCATGCAGTTCCAGCTCGACCAGACCCGGCGCCGCCGCGGCATCAGCCTCGCGTCGGAATGAAGGATGGCATCGTTGTCGATATAGTCGAAGGCGCCGAGCAGTCGCCGTTCCGCGGCGCTTGGATCGGCAAGCATTTCCAATGCCTGGTCCGCGTGGGTGGCGATCACCACCTGATCGAAGTGACGGCGATGCCCGTCGCGGCAGACGGTTTCGACGCCGTTTGCCAGGCGCGCGATCTTCTCGATCGAATAATTGGTCACGACCTCGGCTACAGCCTTCGCAAGAACCCGCACATACGAGCGGCTGCCGCCGAGAACGGTGCGCCAGACGGGGCGGCCGGACAGCTTGAGAAGCCCGTGCGTCTCGCAGAATCTGATGAAGGCCGCCGCCGGATAGGCGCCGATCTTCGCGGCGGGCGTGGACCAGATGGCCGCCGCCATCGGGTAGAGATGATCGTTGCGAAATCCCTCGCCGTAGCCGGCGGCATCGAGATATTCGTCAAGTGTCATCAGGCCCAATGCCACGACGTTGCGCGGCGCTTCGCGATAAAAGCGCACCAGATCGCGCAGCATCCGCCAGAATCGCGGGCTGATCGCGTTTCGGCCCTGCGCGAACAGGCCCAGAAGACCGGTTCCGGAATATTCCAGCCGACCATCGTCGAGCGAGACGGCAAACGACATGTCGGAGCGTTTGGTAGCAACGCCGATATGCTCGAAAAGCGCCGTCAGGTTCGGATAGGTGGTTTCGTTGAAGACGATGAAACCGGTATCGACCGCGGCACCCGCCGCGTCGACCGTATGGCTGTGGCCGCCCAGGCGGTCATCGGCCTCATAAAGGACGACCCGGTGCCGTCTGGAGAGCAGCCAGGCGGCAGAGAGGCCCGAAATGCCGCCGCCGACGACGGCGATGTCGAGGCTTCGGTCGCGCGAAGCCGTTCGGCTGGGAGCGTTCTTCCAATCCTTGGCAAGAAAGTTTTCGGTCAAAGGATTTCCCTCCGCGCGTCGGCCTGCCAGTATTTACGGGATTGGCTACATAATGGATCACCGGAACCGTGATCCGAGGGCGTCGTTCCAGCGTATGAAGGGCAAATGGATGCTGCTGGGTCATATTTTCACGACAAACGCACGCGGCAGATATGCCCGGCAGCGAGGCTCATTGTTTTGAACGAGGCCAGACAGAAAGAGGCAACACCCTCTCCGGAGGACCTCGCTCGCCTGATAGGGGCAGTCGCGAAGGATCGGGATCGGAATGCGTTCGCGCAACTGTTCGCCTATTTCGCGCCGCGCGTGAAAACGTTCCTGATGCGATCCGGTCTCGCCGATCCGATGGCCGAGGAGGTAACGCAGGAAGTCATGCTCACGCTCTGGCGCAAGGCGTCCTATTTCGATCCGTGCCGCGCGGGTGCATCGACCTGGGTGTTCACGATCGCGCGAAACCAGCGGATCGATCGGTTGCGTCGCATACGTTCCCGAATGGCGGACCCAATTTTCGATCCGAGCGATGCACCTGATCCTCCGCCGTCGGGTGAGGAAATCGCGATCACGACAGAACGAGAAGAAGAGGTGCGAAAGGCGCTTGAAACCCTGTCTTCCGAGCAGGCTACGATCGTGCGGCTTTCCTATTTTGCAGAAAAGCCGCATGCGGAGATCGCCCGTGAACTGGGTATTCCGCTCGGCACCGTAAAATCCCGTATCCGGCTCGCATTGAACCGGCTGCGGACATTGTTGGACAACGACCGATGACGATCCATCACCATCCCGGCGACGAAACGCTTCTGCGCCTTGCGGCGGGGACGTTGGGCGCCGGCTCGGCTCTGGTCGTAGCCGTTCACCTCGAAGGCTGCACGCGCTGCCGCGAACACCTGGCCGGATTCGAGGCCGTGGGCGGCGCGATACTGGAGGAAATGCCGCCGGCCCCGCTTGCCGCTGATCTGTTCGGACGGACCATGGAGCGGCTGCAAGCGATACCGTCTACGCCGGTTAGAGAACCACCGCCAAAAAAGCAGCCGGCACTGGGCATCGAGCTCCCTCAAGCGATGCGTCACTGCGAGGTCGGTCCATGGCGGTGGCTCGGGCCCGGTTTCCATTGGAGCAAAGTCAAACTGGCAGAAAGTCCGGAAGCCAAGATCATGCTCCTCAAGGGCAGGGCAGGGCTTCACCTGCCTGCCCATGGACACACCGGCCTGGAGTTCATGCAGGTCTTGGCCGGTTCGCTGTCGGACGAGCGCGGCCGATATTTTCCGGGCGACCTCGATGAAGCTGATGACGAAGTCGATCACCGACCGGTCGTTGGGCGGGAATCGGACTGCATCTGCCTCGCCGCTCTGGAAGGCGATACGCGCCTTCATGGAATTCTGGGGCGCCTCCTCCGTCCGCTTGTGGGATTTTGATCCGTGGCCACGACGCGGTGGTCGATCAGAGGTATTTTGTCGTCGACGGTCGGCGCATGAAGGCGTTTTTGTCA
>SCRB01000988.1 GCA_004299545.1 Rhizobiaceae bacterium | reverse complement strand
CCGTGATTGGCTAGCCTTGGTGCCTGTTTCAGGAATGGCGACGGCTATGTTTTATACCACCGTGATGGTTTTCCTCGAAATCGATGACGAACCCACGGATCTGATGAGATATTCGTGGGATCTTGCCGAACGATACGACGCCGATCTCATCGCATTTGCGGCGGTCGAACCACGTCTTTTCGGCATCGATGGTTCCGTTCTGCCTTCTGATGTCATGAGCCGGCAGGTGGAAGAGATCGAAATCCGCCTGAAGGTTTTCGAGGAAGCATTCCAGGCCATGACAGGGCATAGCAACCGCGCCTCGTGGCGCTGCCTCCTGGGGAATCCGACGTCCTTTCTGGCCTTGCATTCAAGAGCGGCCGACCTCGTCATCGTCGGAGGCGCAAGCAACGTGCGAAAATCCCGGCGACTGATCGATGTCGGTTCCTTGGTCCTGCGGGCGGCCCGTCCTGCTCACATCCTGCAAGCGGGACCCGGTCAAGGCCGATCACATCCTGGTCGCCTGGAAAGATACGCGCGAGGCCCGCCGCGCGGTCGAGGACGCCATGCCGTTTTTGACCCAGGCTCGTGAAGTCCTGCTTGCGACCATTGCACCGAACGACCGGATAACGGCACGTGAAAGCGCGGCAGACGTGGTGAAATTCCTCATGAAGCACGGTGTCAAGGCCCGTTCGCGGATCGAGGAGGCGGACGACGACGGCAAAGGCCTCGCCACCCTCGCACGGGCAACCGAGGCCGATCTGATCGTCTCCGGCGGATATGGCCATAGCCGGCTCCACGAACAGGTCTTCGGCGGCGCGACGCGTTCCCTGCTCAAGGCCAACGCTTTCAACCGCCTTCTTTCCAATTAGCCCATCGAGGATGAGGTCGTGGTTCCCGCGAAAGACTCCGGTGACGTTGACGTGCTCGTCGCCCCGGACCAAATCGGACCAGCCAAGAGTGACATTCTGGTCGAAACAAAGGGTCTGACAAAGGCGTTCGCGCACAATATCGTGGTCGATCGCGTCGAATTGCAGGTGCACCGCCGCGAGATATTCGGACTGATCGGCCCGAACGGCGCCGGCAAATCCACGCTAATCAAAATGCTGACGACGCTGCTCCCTCCGACGAGCGGTGATGCATCCGTCGTGGGATGCGACCTGAGGCGCAACGCAAAGGGCATACGAGCCCAGATCGGCTACGTGCCTCAACTTCTCTCCGCCGACGGCGCACTCACCGGCTATGAGAACCTGCTCCTCTCCGCACGCCTTTATCTCGTACCCCGCAGAGACCGGGAAAGTCGGATTCGGGAAGCGCTCGAAATGACAGGACTCGTCGATTCCGCCGATCGGTTGGCACAGCATTATTCGGGCGGCATGCTCAGGAGGCTGGAGATCGCGCAGAGTACGCTGCATCGGCCGACGCTCCTCATCATGGACGAGCCGACTGTCGGGCTCGATCCTGTCGCACGAGATACAGTCTGGGATCACGTGCGCAATCTCAATGCCCGTTTCGGCATCACTATCCTCATCACGTCGCATGTCATGGCGGAGATCGATGCCCTTTGTCATCGCGTCGGGATACTGCATCGCGGGCGCCTCGAAAAAGTAGGCACGCCTGCTGATCTGAAGGCCGAGATCGGACCAGAAGCTACCCTCGATGACGTCTTCATTCGGATTGCAGGGAAGGATCCGGAGGCAACTGGCGATTACGGGAATATCCGGGAAGCCCGGAAAAGCGAGAATCAGCATGCCTAGGTCCCTCCTCTCCCACATCGATAATTATTGCACCCAAATATATGCGGTCTCCGACGCCGAGATCCGCAAGCTGCGCCACGATCCAACCGAGCTTCTTACGCGGGCGATCCAGCCTATGATCTGGCTCCTGCTGTTCGGCGAGGTCATGGCACAAGTCCGTGGCCTAGCTTCCGGAGATGGCCGATATCTCGACTTCCTGGCACCCGGCATCCTCGCTCAGAGTATTCTTTTCGCGGCAATCTTCTATGGGATCGCTGCCATCTGGGAACGCGATCTTGGCGTGCTGCATCGTTACATGGTCAGCCCCGCGCCCCGCAGCGCCCTGGTGCTCGGCAAAGCTATCTCCTCTGCGGCGCGCGGCTTGTCGCAAGCCCTCATGGTCTACCTGCTCGCGGCTCTGCTTGGAATATCGATACGGACCGACCCGCTTGACCTCGTCGCGGTCGCCGGCCTGATCGCGCTTGGCTCCGGGCTCTTTTCGACCTTCTCGCTCATCATCGCGTGCATGGTGAAGACCCGCGAGCGCTTCATGGGCATCGGCCAGGTGCTGACGATGCCCATCTTCTTTGCCAGCAACGCGATCTACCCGATCGACATCATGCCCCGCTGGCTGAAGGCGATCTCGCTCGCAAATCCGCTGACATACCAGGTCGATGCCCTGCGTGCTCTGATGTTGGTCGGCGGCACAAGCAAATATGGGCTGGCAACCGATTCGGCGGTGCTCGCCGTCATCACGTCTTTCCTCGTGATGATCGCTGCACGTATCTATCCACGTCTGACGACATGATCGACAGACTTTCGCGGGCGCTTTTACTCCAGATCCTGGATGGGCACGGCGCATTTGCTAGACCACGGCGCTATCTTGCCTCACCGGATGGCCAGGAAATACATGCCGCCATCGCGATAAACGCCAAGCAGCAAGGGCAGCGCCGCGCGTTGGGCGATAGCCAATGCTTCCACAGGAGTGTGGACGATCTGCTGATCGACGCTGAGAATCACGTCGCCTGCGGCAAGGCCTGCGTCAGCGGCACTACTTCCCTCTCCCACCGTCAGGACTGTCCGTCGTCAGAACATTTGGCGCAAGTCGCGGCGTAAATTAGCGGAGTGTCGGCCTCGTCTGGGGTTGATGTTAGGCGGCGAGCTTGCGGTGGTGCAAGCGCC
>SCRB01000987.1 GCA_004299545.1 Rhizobiaceae bacterium | reverse complement strand
CGAGATTTGGAGTTCTTCAGATGCCGCGTAAAAGCGCGAAAGATATAATATTCTTCGCCGCTTCGCATGGCATCAATGATCTGCCGATGCTCGTCATAGCTCTCGCGCAGAACATCGGCATTGTAGATGTTCTGCTTTATGGCGTTCCACAGGGGTTGGCGAGCCGTTTCTATCAATGGAAGAAGTATGGAGATTAGTGTTTCATTGCGTGTAGAGACCACGAATGCCTTATGAAGATCATTGTCGTTCTTCCGATATGTTTCGACACCCCTGTTTTCTACCGCAAATTGCATCGTCTTGATGAGGGTGTCGAATCTCTTCCAATCCGCTGGTGTCGCAACCGCTGACGCGAGGATGGCCGCGCCGGGTTCCAGCGCGATCCTGGCATCGATCGCCGTCTGCGAATCCGTATATTTTCCAAACCCGGCATCGTCCAGCCGCTGTTTCACATCCTTTTCTTCAGGAAGCGAAGCGATGAAAATGCCACTGCTGCGCCGAACATCGAGAACGCCGGCGACCTGGAGCATGGCTATCGCCTCTCTCAGCGTATTCCGACTGACGTCCATCGACCTGGCGATCTCGCGTTCGGGCGCGAGCTTGTCTCCGATAGTCATTTTCGCCTCGAGGATCTTCGACAGAATCTGCTCGGCGACGATCTGGCTTCGGGAGATCGGGGTTATTCTGTCAAACATTTCGACCGGCGGTTTCAGAAACGAAACGGAATATGGGGCGGCAAGTCTGGTATAGAAAATAGACCGGATTCCACCCCGAAGACAAGAGCCGAAAACCTCTCCAGGGGCCTCACACGACGCGCTTTGTCTCCTTGTTTTCAAGCATGTCATTATCCCGAAACCGCTGCGCACTATCGGGCGGAATGCTTTAGGCGAATGCGGGGACGCGCCTATGAAGAAGCGGCCTTACCCGCCATCAGGCGGGCAACGGCCAAGGCCAATTCATCGCCCTCGCTGCTTAGCCCTCTCGTGATCCTCTCCAGGTCGGCCGGCTTGTTCTGGCTGAGCTTTTCCATGCATTCCATCCGGCAGGGGCCGATGCGGAAGGCGACGATGCCACCCAGAAGACGCTCGACGAGATCGGTCGGTGCATCGGTAAGCTTCCAGGGGCGTTCCGCCGGTGCTTCGAACACGTTGGCGGTGCGTTCAAGCACCTCGTACATCCCCGCCCGGTCCGTGATCAGTTCGATCGGGCCGCGCAACTGGAGCCCGACATAGTTCCACGTCGGGACGTTGACGGGGCTGCCATACCAGCGCGGCGAGATGTAGCTGCTGGGACCGTTCACCACGACGAGCACGTCCTGCCCGTCCTCGAGCGCGGCTGCATGCGCGTTGCGGGCCGCCATGTGGCTGATGACGGCGACATTCGTGGTCCGGTCATCCAGGATGAAGGGCAAGGACGTCGCAAGCAGCGCGCCACCGTCGCTCGAAATCAACGTTCCGAAGGGATAGAGGCGAAGCCATTCGGCGGCCGATTGCTCATCGGTGTTCGCGAAATGCGCGGGTACATACATGGTTTGCAACAGCCTTCCGGTGAAATTTGAACTTGCTTGTTCGACCAAATGCATTTTATCATTAAATAACACAATTGGGAATGCGGAAGGCTGATGGCGGGCGATATTGGAGCAGATGCACTCGATCCGGAGTTGAAGGCGATGATTGAGCGCGCTGCCCTTGCAGGCGGACAAGGCATCCGCGAATTGCCCATTGTTCAGGCCAGAGAGACTTACCGGGAACGCTATCTGGCGCGCGGGATAGAAAGGCCAAAGGAGACCATCTCCGTCACCGAACTCCTTATCGATCTTCCTGGCCGCAAACTTCCGGCGCGGCTTTACCGGAGCCGGCAGGCGCGAATGAAGCCTGCTTTAATGGTCTATTTTCATGGCGGAGGCTATGTCGTCGGCGACCGCGAGGCCTATGACGATCAATCGAGGGCGCTCGCGGCGGCGTCCGACTGCGACATTTTTTTTGTCGAATATCGCCGCGCGCCGGAGAACCGGTTTCCCGCGGCTGTCGAGGATGCGCTGGAAAGCTTCGAATGGGTGCGCACCCATGCCGCGGCGCTCGGCGTCGGGCCGGATCGCATCGCCGTCGGCGGCGACAGCACCGGCGGCGCGCTGGCGGTGGTGGTGACGCTCTCCCGGCGCGATCTCTGCCTGCCTCTGCCGGCGCTTTGCTTTACGCTTTATCCGTGGCTCGACATGCGCCCCTATGCGGGGCGCGGAGACTATTGGTCGATTGCGCGTTTCAGCCGCGGCTATTTCCTCGATCGCGAGACGATGGAATGGTTTTCCACGTCCTATCTCGGTTCATCGGCAGAAATGGCCGAGGATCGCCGCGCCTCCCCTATCCTGTGGGAGACGCTCCACGGCATGCCCGAGACGATCCTCATCACGGCCGAATTCGACCCGTTGCGCGATATGGGCGAGGCGTTCGCTTCGCGCCTGGCTGAGGCTGGCGTGCCGGTGAAGAGTTTGAGAATGGCGGGCATGATCCACAACTTCATCGGCTATGCCGGTGTTTCGACGGGAGCCGCGGGAGCTTTCCATGAAGCTGCCCGCCGCCTGCGCCTGGCGCTTTCCTGACGCCGCTCCCGGCAGGAATTACCCTGCCGGGAAACTCCTTCATTCACCCTTGTGCATCGTCTTTCCAGGCACCCCAGCCGATCGGGCGGCTGGCGGCCCATGGCTGGTAGCCATGAACGTGAGAGCCGATCGCCTCGACGGCCGGATCGTAGTAGAGGCCGATGATCGGGATGTCCTTTTCCATCAGCCGGTGCATCTGCAGGAAGACCGCCTTGCGCTTGGCGCTATCCGTCGTAGCCGAGCTTTCCGCCAGAAGCTTGACGGCGTTCGGATCGTCCCATTGCACCCAGGGGTTTTTGCTCTTGTCGCCGATGAAGCTGGCATACATCAGGCTCGGATCGAAGCGCGGCGAATAGCCGAAGGACTGGATCTGGAATTTGCCGGTAAGGTAGTTGTTGAGCTGCGTCGCCCAATCGAGCACCTGCAATTGCGCGTTGACGCCGGCCGCCGACAGCATCGCCTGGACCAGGATGGCATTGTCGTACATGCCCGGGTAGCGCTTGTTGGTCTGGATGATGACCGGTTGACCGTGATAGCCGGCCTCTTTGAGCAGCGCCTGCGCCTTGGCCGGATCATAGGCCGGCCATTGATCGAACGCCGGGTCGAAGAACTGGCTCGCATCGGCAACGCCCGACGGGTTGCCCTTGGCGAGGCCGTTGGTGCGCGTCGCGGCGATCTGGTTGAGGTCGATGGCGTGAGCCAGGGCCAGCCGGATTTTCGGGTTCGAAAGAAGCGGGTCCCTGGTCTGAAGCAGAAGGGCCGTCCAGCCGAGGCCGGGCGCCGTGACGACATTGACGCCTTCTTTCTTGAGTTGGGCCGCCCGCATCGTATCGACCTCCGGCACGATATCAACGGCGCCCGTCCGCAACGCCGCCAGCGCCGCGTCCTGATCGGGGATAACGCTGAACCGGATCTCGTCGACATAGGCCGTACGCTTGCCCGAAAGGCCGCTCGCTGGCGCGGCGCTCGGCGTATAATCCTTGAACCGCTCCAGCGTCAGGCTCTCGCCATGCTTCCATTCCTTGAGCTTGAACGGGCCGGTTCCGATCGGCGTTTTCCATTTGCCGTCCTTGTCGACACTGTGCGGGCTTTCGACGTCGATCCCGCATTGGATGTTGGCGAGTTGCGCCAGGAATGTCGCGTTCGGTTTGTTCAGCTTGTAGACCACGGTGTCGTCGTCGGGAGCCTCGACACTCATGACCTTCAGCCCGGCGCTGCCGTTGAAAAGCCTGTGGCAGGGCCATTCCTTGTGGCCGTTGAGACGGTCCCAACTCCATTTCACGTCGGAGGCCTTCATCACGCTGCCGTCGTGGAAGTGGACTCCCTGCCGCAGCTTGAACGTGTAGGTCTTGCCCCCGTCGGAGAGTTGCCAGCTTTCGGCGAGGGCAGGGCCGACGCTCAGGTCACGCCTGTAGCCCACCAGCCCCTCGAACATATGGTAGATGACGGTATCGGTGTTGGCGTCCCGATTGACGCCGGGTTCGAGACTGCGGATATCGGAGTTGAGGGCAATCGTGAGCGTGCCGCCCTTTTTGGGCGTCTGGCCGGCTGCAGACGACGCCCCCGCGGACAGGGGCACGGCGATGACGGTGCAAAGGCCGATGAGAGGAAGCCATTGTCGTTTCATTTGTTGTTCCCTTCTGTGAAGTTCCGATGGTCGGTCCGCTGACGAGACGTGAAGACGTCGGAGAAGAAAGCTTCCGCACCGGAGACAAGGCCGTCGAGCCGGTGAGCGACGCCCGGCACGATGTCCAGCCTGACGGCGATGCCGTGCTTCTCGAAACTGTCCCTCAGCGAACGCAGGCGATCCTTGCGGTTGGCGCCTGCGGCATTGACCCCTTCCTGCCACCATGGGCTGCCGGGCGGGATCGTGATCTCCCAGCTGTCGGTGTCGTCGTCGCCGACGATCATCTGCACGGCGGTGTCACGCATGGCGTCGAGATCAATCGGGGCGCCGAAGATTTCGGCTGCGTCGCGCACGCCGACCATCAGGTCGCGATCCGGATCGAGGAGCGTCACGACGCCGGGCGCGCCGATCGAAACCGCTTCGAGGCGCCCGGGATGCGCATAGAAGAAGCGGTGGGCGAAATGGCCGCCGCCGGAAAAGCCGAAAAGCGAGAACTTCTCCTTCCCGATGCGGTAGACCGTGGCGAGTTCGTCGATCATCGCCAGCAGGATCGTGTCGTAATGGATGCCGTCCAAGCGCAGGCGCTTGTAGCTCGAAAGCTCGCGCGGCGCGGTGATCCCGCCGGGAAACAGGGGGGCCAGGACGATGAGGCGATGGCGTTCGGCAAGAGCGATGAAGTGGTCCCGCGTCGCCATCATGTCGCGTCCGGTACCGTGTATCGCGACGAGGAGACGGAAACGATCGTCGCCGTCCTCGTCGTAGCATCGCGGGATATAGGCGCAGTAGGAAAAGCGCGGGTCGGCCTGGCACGCATAGACGGTGGTGCGGCCGAAATCGTAATAGGAAAGGGTCCGTCCATGGCCGGGAACGTGTCTCATGGCATGCGCACTCCGATGACCGCGGCCGCTTGCGAGGCGGCGGCACGATCGAAAAGAGGATCAATGGGCGTCAACGGCGCCGTGGCATCCTCCAGGAGTCCGCCGACGGCAAGACAGGCCTCTTCCCGGCCGGGCGCGGCCATGATCTGCACACCGCCCGGCATGGAAGCGGTCCCCCGGATCGGAACCGAGAGCGCCGGCAGGCCGAGCACCGAAACCGCCATCATCGGCGCCTGGGCGGCGATGATCTCGGCGGTTGCGGCGGCATCCCGCGTGTCCGATCCGATCGCGAAGGGCGGCCTGAGCGAGACAGGCATGACCAGGATGGGCCATTTCTCCAGCAGCCTGAGCCATGACCGCAGAAGCGCGTGCCGGCCGATGACGGCGTCGAGGCAATCCCGCGCCGTATAGCCGGGCCATGCCGCGCGCCACAGTTCGACAGCGCGCGCGCCGTTCCTGTCGCCGGATTCCAGGAGTGGCGCAGCAAGAAGAGCGAGGATGTCCGGAACGGCGATCTTCGGCCAGGCCGCGACGGTTTCCTCAAGCAGCGGCGGCCTGACCTCCTCGACGGCATAGCCCGCCGCTTCCAGTTTCCGACCGGCCGCTGCGACAGCCTCGGCGGCGGTCCCGTCTGCATTCCCCAAGCCGTCGAATGAAACCAATGCAGCCCGCTTTTCGTGCGATGCCTCCGCTTCCGGCGCGGCGATCATGGTTCGCGGGTCGTCGGGCGAGGGGCGCGCCATGGCTTGAAAGGCAAGCCGCGCATCCCGCACGGTCCTCGTCAACGGCCCCTGGACCGCCATCAGCTGCGAGGCGATCGATCCCTTTCCCCTCGCCGTGGCGTTGAAGGAGGGTACGCGGCCGTAGCCGGGCTTCAGCCCGACAATGCCGCAGCAATAGGCCGGATAGCGGATGGAGCCTGCTATATCGTTGCCATGGCCGATCGGCGCGATGCCGGTAGCGACAGCCGCCGCCGTCCCGCCGCTCGATCCGCCGACGGTTTTCGACGCGTCCCACGGATTGAGCGTCAACCCGTGCAATTCGTTATCGGTGAACCAGCGCATGGAATAGGCCGGCGCGTTGGTGCGGCCTATGATGATCGCGCCCGCGCGTTTCAGGTTGGCGACGACGGGGTTGTCTTGCCCGGCAACCAGCGAGCGATGGGTACGCACGCCGTTGTCGGTCGCGGCGCCGCGCTGGTCGATATTGATCTTGATGAGGACGGGTACGCCGTGAAGGGAACCATACCGTTCCTTGCGCGCGCGACGCCGGTCCGCCTCCTCGGCGGCGGCGAGCGCCTCCTCCCGCCGCGCTTCCGTGACGGCGTTGACAATCGGATTGATCGCGTCCATCCGGTCGAGGCAGGAGGTGACGAGTTCCCTGCTGCTGACGGAACCTTCGGCGACGAGGCGCGCCATCTCGGCTGCCTCCAGACGCCACAGTCCGGTCGCGTCCTCCGGCACGGCGCTATCTCCCCCCGGTTCGAGGGAGACGTTCTGGACGCAAGCCTCTTGATTGGATGGCGGACTGCAACGAAGCTCCTCCCGAACCTATTGCCCGACCCGACGGTGCGAAGGATCTGTCGCACTATCAAAATGTATTTCGTGATGCTATGATACAAAATTGGATGACGCAAGAGGGGAAAGTGGAGCACGAGCCGACACGACTTCAGCGGGAACTCCTGCCACGCGTCATCGACTATATCCGCCATCGCGGGATCAGGCCCGGCGTGCGGCTGACGGAGTTGGAACTCGCCCACCACCTGCAGGTATCGCGCACGCCCGTGCGCGCCGTGCTGGAGCAACTGGCGGAAGAGGGCGTTCTCGATGCCCGTCCCCGGCGCGGCTTCGTCCTGAGGTCGATCCCGGAGCCGGAAGCGGCGCCGGGTGCGCCCCCTAACGAGGTCGAGCAGTTCTGCCTGCGCGTCGCGCGCGACAAGATGAACAATCGCCTGCCGCAGGAAATCTCGGAATCCGACCTGATGCGCCGCTATAACGTGACGCGGCCGTTCCTGCTCCGCGTCCTGATGCAACTCGCCGAAGTAGCGCTCGTCGAACGCAAGCCCGGCAATGGCTGGGCTTTCCTGCCTTCGCTGGAAGATGCTTCGGCGCGCCAGGAGAGCTATGATTTCAGGCTGCTGATCGAGCCGGCCGCGATACTGGCGCCGGGCTTTGCGCTCGATGCCCTATGGCTCGGCGAAACGCGGCGCCAGCATGAAGCCTTTCTCGCGGCCCCCTGGAAGGAGACGGCGAGCATCGCGCTTTTCGAGATGAACGCGGCGTTCCACGAGGGCCTCGCCGCCGCGTCGGGCAACCGCTACATCCTGCTTGCGGTGCGCCAGCAGAACCGCCTGCGCCGCTTTTCCAACTATGACTGGGTCTACGGCTTCGAGCGCGTGCAAATCTCGTGCCGGGAACATCTCGAGATCCTCGATCGCCTCGAACTGGGGGAGCGGGAGGTCGGGGCGGCGCTGTTGCGCCGGCATCTGGAACAGGCCAGAAGCCTTTCCCGGCAATTCGGGGAATAATGGCCGGCTTGTCTTGCATACTGTATTTTGTGATAATATAATCCAATTATCTTGCCGATAGCATCAGGGGGTGTTTCATGGACGCCGTTTCGACCGAGAGTTCCGCTCCGCTTTCCGACGCCTATTGGATGCCGTTCACGGCGAACCGCGCCTTTCGCAAGCATCCGTGGCTGTTCACGCGGGCCGAGGGCATGTACTACGAAACCGTCGACGGTCGCCGCATCCTCGACGCGATGGGCGGGCTCTGGTGCGTCAATGCCGGCCATAACCAGCCGCGCATCGTCGAGGCGATCCGCAGGCAGGCGGGCGAACTCGATTTCGTCTCCTCCTTTTCGATGGGCCATCCGCTCGCCTTCGAGCTTGCCGACAGGATCGCCGCGCTGACGCCGGAAGGGCTCGATCATGTTTTCTTCGTGAACTCCGGATCCGAGGCGGTCGACACGGCGCTGAAGATCGCCCGCGCCTATCACAGGGCCCGCGGCGATCACGGCCGCATCAGGCTGATCGGGCGGGCGCGAGCCTATCACGGCATGGGCTTCGGCGGCCTGTCGGTCGCCGGCATTTCGCGCCACCGCCGCGACTTCGGTCCGCTTTTGGGAGAGGTGGATCATCTGCCTCATACCCACAATCTCGAATACAATGCCTTTTCCCGCGGCCAGCCGGAATGGGGCGCGCATCTGGCGGACGAGCTTGAGGCCATCCTCGCCATCCACGATCCGTCGAGCGTGGCGGCGGTGATCGTCGAGCCGGTTGCTGGTTCGGGCGGCGTGCTGCCGCCGCCGAAGGGATATCTCGAACGCCTGCGCGAGATTTGCACCCGCAACGGCATCCTGCTCATCTTCGACGAGGTCATCACCGGCTTCGGCCGGCTGGGGACGGCGTTCGGTGCCTCCAGCCTCGGCGTAACGCCGGACATCATCACCTGCGCGAAAGGCATGACCAACGGCAGCGTCCCGATGGGCGGCGTGATCGTCGGGAAATCGGTGCATGACGCTTTCATGGCGGCGCCGGACGAAAGCGTCGAACTCATGCACGGCTACACCTATTCGGGCCACCCGCTCGCCTGTGCCGCTGGGCTGGCGGCGATCGGAACCTATCTTGAGTTCGATCTTTTCAGCGGCAACACGCAGCGTATCGCGGCATGGGAGGAAGCGATGCATGGCCTGAAGGGTTCCCCGCATGTGATCGACATCCGCAATATCGGGCTGCTCGCCGCGATCGAGCTCGCCCCCAGGAAGGACCCGGCTGCGGGATCGCGCGCCGCGGACGCCAGCAAGCTCTGTTTCGAGAGCGGCGTCCTCGTCAGGACCGGCGGCAATAGCCTTGT
>SCRB01000986.1 GCA_004299545.1 Rhizobiaceae bacterium | reverse complement strand
GCAGCGCAAAGATATCCATTCATTCTTCAGTGACGTTCCACGCGTCGGTGAACGACTGACACGCTCAATCAGTGCCGGTAACCGGGCCGTGAGCTAGACATTGTGCAAATCAAGAGAGGTATCGATTGGATCACGATGGCAATCCTCAGGACGATGTCCGACCCGAACGCGACGGGTCGATCGTCTGGCCCGTGACATTGGGCTCGGTTTCGCTCGTTGGGGCTTTGCCGCTGGCGCAGGCTGCTGCCTTTCCGGCGGTTTTTTCGATCGTCTTCAGCGAAGATTCGTGCGTTCGACAACCGGAGCAGCCAGACAGACGGAGCATTTGAATGAGCCATTTCCTAGACCGGCTTACCTTCTTCCGCAAGGAACTCGCGACGTTCTCCGATGGTCACGGGATCGTCACCGGCGAAAATCGCGCTTGGGAAGACGGTTACCGGAAGCGCTGGCAGCACGACAAGATCGTACGCTCCACGCATGGCGTGAACTGCACGGGCTCCTGCTCGTGGAAGATCTATGTGAAGGGCGGGATCGTCACCTGGGAGACGCAGCAGACGGACTATCCGCGGACCCGCCCCGACCTGCCCAACCATGAGCCGCGTGGCTGTCCGAGAGGTGCGAGCTATTCCTGGTATCTCTATTCCGGCAATCGTGTGAAATACCCGCTTGTGCGGGGGCGCCTGCTCAGGATGTGGCGCGAGGCGCGCAAATCCAGAAGGCCGGTCGCCGCCTGGGCCTCGATCATGGAAGACGTGCAAAAGCGCGCTTCCTACACGTCCATCCGCGGCCATGGCGGATTCGTGCGGGCGGACTGGGACGAGGCCAACGAGATCATCGCCGCCGCCAATGCCTATACAATCAGGAAACACGGCCCCGACCGCGTGGCGGGCTTTTCACCCATCCCAGCCATGTCGATGGTCTCCTACGCCGCCGGCACGCGCTATCTTTCGCTGCTCGGCGGCACCTGCCTTTCCTTCTATGACTGGTATTGCGACCTGCCGCCGTCTTCCCCGCAGACTTGGGGCGAGCAGACCGACGTCGCCGAATCCGCCGACTGGTACAATGCCGGCTTCCTCATCCTGTGGGGATCGAACGTGCCGCAGACGCGCACGCCGGACGCGCATTTCTACACCGAAGCGCGCTACAAGGGCACCAAGAGCGCCGTGGTCTCGCCCGATTACGCGGAAGCCACCAAATTCGCCGACATCTGGCTGCAGCCGCAGCAGGGCACCGACGCGGCGCTGGCTCTCGCCATGGGCCATGTCATCCTCAGGGAATATCATCTCGATCGGCAGGTGCCGTATTTCGCCGATTACGCGCGCCGCTACACCGACATGCCGATGCTGGTGCGCTTGGTCAAAAAAGGCGATAGCTATGTGCCTGACCGCTTCATCCGGGCATCGGATTTCGACGCTGGTCTTGGCGAGAGCGAAAATGCCGAGTGGAAAACGGTTGGGCTTGACGAAGTGTCCGGCGAGGTCGTCGCGCCGCATGGCACGGCGGGCTTTCGCTGGGACAAGCAGCGCGGCCGCTGGAACCTCGAGGAGAAGGACGGCAAGGGGCGCGACATCCGCCTGAAACTCAGCCAGCTCGGACAGCTCGGCGAAACCGTTCCCGTCGCCTTCCCCGATTTCGGCGGGCGCGCGCATTCGCATTTCGTCACGACGGAGCACGGAGAGATTCTGGTCCGCAACGTTCCCGCCAGCCGCGTGAAACTGGCCGAAGGCGAGGCGCTTGTCGCCACGGTGTTCGACTTGTTGTGCGCCAATTACGGCATTGATCGCGGACTCGGCGGCGAAAACGCCGCCGCCTCCTACGACCAAGACATGCCCTGCACGCCGACGTGGGCGGAAAAGGTCACTGGCGTCCCGCGCCAAGCCATCGTCACGGTAGCGCGCGAATTTGCCACCAATGCCGAGAAGACCAACGGCCGCTCTATGGTGATCCTCGGCGCCGGCCTGAACCATTGGTATCACATGGATATGAGTTACCGCGCCATCATCAACATGCTGGTGATGTGCGGCTCGATCGGCCAGTCGGGCGGTGGCTGGTCGCATTATGTCGGTCAGGAAAAGCTACGGCCGCAGACGGGCTGGCTGCCGCTCGCCTTCGCCCTCGACTGGGGTCGGCCGCCGCGACAGATGAACGGCACCTCCTTCTTCTACGCGCACACCGACCAGTGGCGCTACGAAACCCTGTCAGTCTCGGAAATCCTTTCACCCACGGCGCCACCCGGCGACTGGTCGGGCAGCATGATCGACTACAATGTGCGCGCCGAGCGCATGGGCTGGCTGCCATCGGCGCCGCAGCTCAAGGCGAATCCGCTCGACCTTGCGGCAAAGGCCAAGGCGAAAGGCCAGGAGCCTGCCGACTACGTGGTGACGGCTTTGAAATCGGGCGAACTGGAGCTTGCCTGCCACGATCCCGATCATCCCGACAACTGGCCACGCAACCTCTTTGTCTGGCGTTCCAACCTTTTGGGGTCGTCCGGGAAGGGGCACGAGTATTTCCTCAAGCACCTGCTTGGCACCTATCATGGCGTGCTGGGCAAGGACCTTGGCGAGGAAGGCCAAGAAAAGCCGAAGGAAGTCGCCTGGCGAGACGAGGCGCCAAAGGGCAAGCTCGACCTGCTGGTGACGCTCGATTTTCGCATGTCCACGACGTGCGTCTATTCCGACATCGTGCTGCCGACGGCCACCTGGTATGAGAAGAACGACCTCAACACCTCCGACATGCACCCCTTCATCCATCCGCTTTCGGCTGCGGTGGACCCTGTCTGGGGCTCGCGCACGGACTGGGACATCTACAAGGGTATCGCCAGGGCCTTCTCGAAGGTGGCGCCGGAGGTGCTCGGTGTCGAAACGGATGTGGTCCTCACGCCCATCCAGCACGATAGTCCCGGCGAACTGGCGCAGCCGCTTGACGTAAAGGATTGGAAGCGCGGCGAGACCGACCCGGTTCCGGGGCTGACCATGCCGCAGATCGCAGTGGTGGAACGCGATTATCCGAATCTACACAAGCAGTTCACCGCGCTCGGGCCGCTGCTGGAAAAGCTCGGCAATGGCGGCAAGGGAATCGACTGGGAGACCAAGAAGGAAGTCGCGGCACTGAAGGCTCTCAATGGCGCGGTGCTTGAGGAAGGACCGGCGAAGGGGCTTGCCAGAATTGAGACCGACATCGACGCCGCCGAGGTCATCCTCATGCTGGCGCCTGAGACGAACGGCGAGGTGGCCGTGCGCTCGTGGGAAGCGCTTTCCCAGCGCACCGGGCGGGAGCACGCCCATCTCGCCCTGCCAAAGGAGGACGAGAAGATCCGCTTCCGCGATATCGTCACCCAGCCGCGCAAGATCATTTCCTCGCCGATCTGGTCGGGGCTGGAAAGCGAACATGTCTGCTACAATGCCGGTTACACTAATGTGCACGAACTCATCCCCTGGCGCACGCTGACGGGGCGGCAGCAGCTCTACCAGGACCATTTGTGGATGCGCGCCTTTGGTGAGGGCTTCGCAATTTGGAAGCCGCCAGTCGATCTCAAGACGATCGCCGGCGCGCTCAAGGCCAATCATGACGGAAGCCCGCATGTGGTGCTGAACTTCATCACGCCGCACCAGAAATGGGGCATCCACTCGACCTATTCAGACAACCTGCTGATGCTGACGCTGAACCGCGGCGGGCCGGTGGTTTGGATTTCCGAGACGGATGCCAGAAAGGCCGGCATCCGCGACAATGACTGGATCGAGGCTTTCAACCGCAACGGCGTGCTGACGGCGCGCGCGGTGGTCTCGCAGCGCGTCAATCCCGGCATGTGTCTAATGTACCACGCGCAGGAGAAGATCGTGAACGTGCCGGGATCGCCGATCACCGGGCAGCGCGGCGGCATCCACAACTCTGTAACGCGCACCGTGCTGAAACCTACCCACATGATCGGCGGCTACGTCCATCAGGCCTATGGCTTCAACTACTACGGCACTGTCGGATCCAACCGCGACGAGTTCGTGATCGTGCGCAAGATGGGCACGATCGACTGGATGGAAGAAGAGCTGGAGGCCGCAGAATGACGATCCGCGCGCAGATCGCCATGGTGCTGAACCTGGACAAGTGCATCGGCTGCCACACCTGTTCGGTCACCTGCAAGAATGTCTGGACGAGCCGAGAAGGCGTCGAATACGCCTGGTTCAACAATGTCGAAACCAAGCCCGGCATCGGTTATCCCAAGGACTGGGAGAACCAGAAGCGCTGGAAGGGTGGCTGGAAGCGAAGGAAGGACGGCAAGATCGAGCCGCGCCTCGGCGCGAAATGGCGCGTTCTCGCCAAGATCTTCGCCAATCCCGACCTGCCGGAGATCGACGACTATTACGAGCCCTTCACCTTCGACTACGAACATCTTCAGACCGCGCCTGAATCGAAAGCCTTCCCGACGGCACGGCCGCGCTCGCTCATCAGCGGCCAGCGCATGGAAAAGATAGAATGGGGTCCGAACTGGGAGGAAATCCTCGGCGGCGAGTTCGAGAAGCGCCGCAAGGACTACAATTTCGAGGGCGTGCAGAAGGACATCTACGGCCAATTCGAGAACACCTTCATGATGTACCTTCCGAGGCTGTGCGAGCACTGCCTCAATCCCACCTGCGTGGCGGCGTGCCCTTCGGGCGCCATCTACAAGCGCGAGGAGGACGGCATCGTCCTGATCGATCAGGACAAGTGCAGGGGCTGGCGCATGTGCATCTCCGGCTGCCCCTACAAGAAGATCTACTATAACTGGTCGACGGGAAAATCGGAAAAGTGCACGTTCTGCTTCCCGCGTATCGAGGCGGGCATGCCGACGGTATGCTCGGAAACCTGTGTCGGCCGTATCCGCTATCTTGGCGTGCTGCTCTATGATGCCGACGGCATCGAGAAGGCGGCAAGCGTTGCCGATGAAAAGGAGCTTTATCAGGCGCAGCTCGATCTGTTCCTCGACCCGAACGATCCCGATGTGATCGCGCGGGCGCGGGCCGACGGCGTGCCGGACAACTGGATCGAGGCGGCGAAGCGCTCGCCCGTGCGCAAGATGGCGGTCGAATGGAAGGTCGCCTTCCCGCTCCACCCCGAATACCGCACGCTGCCGATGGTCTGGTACGTGCCACCGCTGTCGCCGATCCAGTCGGCGGCGGAGGCCGGCAAAATGGGTCTTGACGGCAACATGCCGGACGTTCGTTCGCTGCGCATTCCGCTCCGCTACCTCGCCAATCTCTTGACCGCCGGCAACGAGGAGCCGGTCGCCAAGGCGCTCGAAACCATGCTCGCCATGCGCGCCTATATGCGCGCCAAGACGGTAGACGGCATGACCGACGAAGCGATCGTGCGCAAGGTTGGCCTGACGACGGCGCAGATCGAGGAGATGTACCGTGTCATGGCGATCGCCAATTACGAAGACCGTTTCGTCATCCCCACCGCGCATCGCGAGATGAGCGAGGAAGCCTATGGCATGCGCGGCTCCTGCGGTTTCTCCTTCGGCAATGGCTGCTCCGGCGGCGACAACGACGTGAACCTGTTCGGTGGGCCGAAGAAGCACAACGCCAGGAACCCGATGGAGATCGCCCGATGAGATCCTTCAAGGCGCTCTCCGCGCTCCTTTGCTATCCGACGCCGGCGCTTGCGGAGTCGGTTCCCGAAACCCGCGCTCTCCTACATAAGGAAAGCCTGCTTTCCCCGGTGACGCTCGCCGACCTCGAACCCCTGCTCGAATCGCTCGCCAGTTCCGATATCTACGAGTTGGAGGAAACTTATGTACTGCTGTTCGATCGCTCGCGCTCGCTTGCGCTGAACCTGTTCGAGCACGTCCATGGCGAATCCCGAGACCGCGGCCAGGCGATGGTGGACCTCAAGGCGCTTTATGAAAGCCACGGTCTCAAGCCCCGCTCCAGC
>SCRB01000985.1 GCA_004299545.1 Rhizobiaceae bacterium | reverse complement strand
AGAAGCAACTCGGCCACGCCTCCGCCGAAATGACCCGCCGCTACCAGCGCCGCCGCGACCGCTTCCGCGTCAACCTCACAAAGGCAGCCGGGCTGTAAAAAAGAAACCCCCGGAAGCCGATTCCAGGGTTCCGGCAAAATCACGCCCATATAAACGAAAAAGGCCCCTCCCCTGCCTCGGCTTTCCTCCAAGACGGGCGCAGGAGAGGTTATTCGTCCTCTTTCCTGTGGAGCGGAAACGCCGCTGCTTCTTCCTTATCTCGGGATGAGGGAGATTTGCGCCGACGGTCATCTTGAGGTCCTCACCCAGAAACCTCGAGGATGCACCTGACAGAAGAGTCGAACATAGGTCCCGCTGGTCTGATATGGCGTTGTCCGTCTCCAGCCTCCGGTGTCTCAGGGCAAGGTTCTGGTCTTCGCCGGGATTACTCCGGCGCATGGCGGGGTCAAGTTGCTTCGGTTGCTTCCAGCACCCATATTGCCGTCGGTCGGCGGCAATCGGAAGGTACGGGTTGATGAAGAAGATCGGTTTCCTGTCATTCGGACATTGGACGCCCTCACCCCAATCCGGAACCCGCTCCGCTGCCGATGCGCTCTTGCAGTCGATCGAACTGGCGGTCGCCGCGGAAGAATTGGGCGCGGACGGTGCCTATTTCCGGGTCCACCATTTCGCCCGCCAGCTTGCCTCGCCCTTCCCGTTGCTTGCCGCAATCGGCGCCAGGACGAGCCGTATCGAGATCGGTACGGCCGTCATCGACATGCGCTACGAGAACCCGTTCTATATGATCGAGGATTCCAGCGCCGCCGATCTCATAGCCGGCGGGCGTCTCCAGCTTGGCATCAGCCGCGGCTCGCCCGAGCAGGTGATCGATGGGTGGCGGCATTTCGGCTACGCGCCTGCCGAGGCCGAAACCGATGCCGACATGGCGCGGCGTCATGCGGAAGTGTTTCTCGATCTGCTGCGCGGCGAAGGCTTTGCCCGACCGAACCCCCGGCCGATGTTCCCGAACCCGCCCGGCCTTCTGCGCCTTGAGCCGCATTCCGAAGGCCTGCGTGACCGCATCTGGTGGGGCGCCGCCACCAACGCCACCGCCGAATGGGCGGCCCGGCTCGGCATGAACCTGCAGAGTTCGACACTGAAATTCGATGAAGGCGGCAAGCCGTTTCATATCCAGCAGGCGGACCAGATCAGGGCTTATCGCGCTGCCTGGGAGGCCGCCGGCCATGGACGCGAGCCGCGTGTCTCGGTCAGCCGCAGCATCTTTGCGCTGGTCGACGACCGCGACCGGGCGTATTTTGGCCGCGGAAGCGAAAGCACGGACCAGATCGGCCTGATCGACGAGAACACGCGCGCGATTTTCGGTCGCTCCTATGCGGCCGAGCCTGACAGGCTTGTCGAGGAACTGAAGGGAGACGAGGCAATCGCCGAAGCCGATACGCTCCTCCTCACCGTCCCGAACCAACTCGGCGTCGCCTACAACGCGCATGTCATCGAGGCCATCCTGGCCCATGTCGCGCCGGCGCTCGGCTGGCGCTGACATCCTCGCCTGACGTGTGGTCGGTGTTGCATGCTTCGCTGCATGCCGGATTAGCTCAAGCTCAGCTCTTCGGTTGGGAAGCTGAAACAAGATCGTTTATCCGATCATCCGTCGGTTGCCAGCGATGCGGCTTCTGAATCTGCAAGTTTTTGTCTGCTGACAAAATCGGAAAAATGTGCAGCGTATTCAAGCGGATGATCTTGGTGAGGTGATTCTGGCATCTGAGTATTTCGTTGGCATCCAGCTGGAGCCGTTAATCTCTTGTTAACTTAAAATTTCTTGCTGGAACGTGCGAATCGGACATAATCACAGTTGCTTGGCGGTTTTGCGCCAAAAATCGTTTTTAGGAAAATCCGCCCGAATGAACGTCAGTACGACCATTCAGACGAAAGAAGAGCCATTGCACTTCGAGAAGCACATTCTCGAACAAGGCGACCAGATATCAAAGAAACTGCATCTCCTTTCGATGCAGCGGTTTCCTCCCCACGCAAAAAAAGACCTGCGTTCTTTCTCGCTAGCCGAGGTGGCGGTATACCTCGGTGTCTCCCAAAGCCATTTG
>SCRB01000984.1 GCA_004299545.1 Rhizobiaceae bacterium | reverse complement strand
GCCAGTTCCGCCGCGATGATGCCCTGCAGCACGTCCGAGGGGCTGGTGCGGAAGAGAAGGTCGGCCGTCGCGTCCTCCGGCAGCACGGAGACAAGCGGCGAGGTCGTGCCATTGCCAACCTGCAGCACGCCGGCAGGGATGGTGACGGACGTAGCGATTGCGACGGTGACGCCGCTCGACCATGCTGCGATGATCGCCGGGACGTTGTCGGCCTCCACCATCTTGCGCGCCGCGGCGATCGCCGGCGTCGGCAGGGTGTTGGAATCGGCCGTGATGTGGTTGCCGATGATCGGCCCGCCGAAAGCTTCCTTGGCGGCGGTGTTGATCTGGTCGAAGGCGAGCTGCGCGGCGTCGCGATAATATTTGCCGTATTCCGCCGCCGAACCCGTGAAGGGCACGATCTGGCCGACCGGAATCTGCGGCGGCGCATCCGCCGCCCAGGACATCCGCGGCAAGACGATGCCGGCCGACAGGGCAGTCCCCGCTGCACCGGCGAGTTTCATGATTTCCCGGCGCGTTACACCGCTGCCGCTTCCATCGTTACGCATATCCTGGCTCCTGATGCTCTTGAACATGGCGTCGCCAAGAGAACTCCCCCCTTGCGACAATGCGACCATAACACGCCTTAAACAATTTGTTAAATGGGGTAGCTCTTTGAATTGAAACCGGATTTCCGATTGAAAAAGCTTCTCGATCCCACGAGATAATCGCCGCATAAAACTGGTGCGGGTGGTCGGAATCGAACCGACACTCTGTCACCAGAACTGGATTTTGAGTCCAGCGCGTCTACCAGTTCCGCCACACCCGCTTGCCGCCGGCACCCACGGCGCCGAGCGCGAGGGACTATACGGTCGGGATGCCTTCCGTCAACAGGGTCGGCGCCGATTCGGCGGATGGCCGCATTGCACCGCTCCGCGTTTGCCTCTACAGACCGCCCATTGACGAGGAATCCGATGCTGCGCAGATTATACGACTGGACCATGTCGCTTGCCGCTCGTCCGGCAGCGGAAGCGTGGCTGGCGCTGATCTCCTTCATCGAAAGTTCGATCTTTCTCGTGCCCGCCGATGTCCTGTTCATCCCCATGGTCCTGTCGCGGCCGAAGCGCGCCTGGCGCTATGCGCTGATCGCGACCGTAACCTCCGTTCTGGGCGGCATCGCGGGCTGGTACCTCGGCTATTTTGCCTTTGAGACGATCGCCAGGCCGATCCTGGAATTCTATGGCAAGCTGAACGCTTTCGAGACGCTGCGGCATTCTTCCGACGCGAACGTCGTCCTGCTGCTGCTTATCACGTCGGGCCTGGCGCATTTGCCGCCGATAAAGGTGGTCACGATTTTGTCAGGTGCGGTGCACGTCAATCTGTGGCTTTTCATTGCCTCGGCAATCGTGGCGCGCGGCGCGCGATTCTTTGCCCTGGCGTGGCTTCTGAGGCGTTATGGGGAACCGATCCGTGAATTCATCGAGAAGCGTCTCGGTCTCATCGCCTCGCTTGCCGCCGCGGCGCTCATCCTGCTCTATGTCGCCTTCAAATACCTGCATTGACGCGCGCGTCGCCCGCGCGAACTTTCAACGGACACCCTCATGACTGCCATCAATGCCCCGACCGGCCGGAACCAGACACGCGCCGCCATCTTCCTCCTCGTCGCCATGGCTGTTGTCGTCGGCGGCGTGCTCGCCTTCCAGTATCTCGGCGGCTTCATCCCCTGCAAACTGTGCCTCAAGGAACGCATCCCCTATTATGTCGGCATCCCGATCATGGCGCTTGCGGCGCTCTCCTGCCTTTTCCGGATGCCGCCTCTCCTCACGCGCCTGCTTCTGCTGGCCGGCGGATTACTGATGACATACAGCCTCTACCTCGCCGTCTATCATTCGGGCGTGGAATGGCATTGGTGGCCGGGGCCTACCGACTGCGGCGCGGTTGCGGCGCCCTCGACCGGCGGCAAGGGCATCCTCGACGCGCTCAACACCTTCATCCCGCCTTCCTGCGACAAAGCCGCCGGACGCTTTCTCGGCCTCTCCTTTGCCGGCTGGAACGCGGTAGCAAGCGTGATCCTCGCCGCCGTCGCCTATTGGGCGACGTTCGGCAAAGCGAAAGCCTGACGGGATCTGCGGGCACAAAGGAACGCCGGAGAACTGGCGGTTTCGCCTATGGCTCCAGTTCGACATCCCAATAGAGATAATCCATCCAGCTTTCATGCAGGAAGTTGGGCGGAAAGTGACGTCCGTTGTTGTGGAGATCGTGGACCGTGGGCTGGAAGGGTGCCTGCTTCGGCCACATTTTGGCCTGTGCCGGCATCATGCCACCTTTCCTGAGATTGCACGGAGAGCATGCAGCAACGACATTCTCCCACGTGGTTGCCCCGCCGCAGCGGCGGGGCACGACATGGTCGAAAGTGAGATCCTCCCGCGTCCCGCAATACTGGCACTGGAATTTGTCTCGCAGGAAGACGTTGAAGCGCGTGAATGCCGGAAAGCGCGAGGGTTTGATGTAGCTCTTGAGGCTTACCACGCTTGGCAGCTTCATCGAAAAGGAAGGCGAGGAGACCGCATGTTCATATTCGGCGACGATATTCACGCGATCGAGAAAGACCGCCTTGATCGCGTCCTGCCAAGACCACAGGGACAAGGGATAGTAACTGAGCGGCCGATAGTCGGCGTTCAGAACCAGAGCAGGCAAGCTGTCGGGAGA
>SCRB01000096.1 GCA_004299545.1 Rhizobiaceae bacterium | reverse complement strand
GCCGCGCTATAAGGCCCGCCAGGGCTGATCTTTCGCGCTGGCTTTCTCACGCAGATTTCAGTTTGCGCTTTCGCTGCCCCGGCCTAGATTCGGGTTATGCTGAAGCTTGGCCTTTCCGCTTTTCTCATCCTTTCGCTCGCCGGCACGCCCATTCTGGCGGAGGACGCGCTGGCGCAGGATTTGACACCGGCGCCAAAAGAGGCGCCCGCGATTCTCTCGCCGGAGGCTCTGCACAAGGCTCGGCTCGATAAGCTGTTCGGGCAACTGAAGCGGGAGAACAGCGAGAACGCGGCGGAAATTGCCGCCGGACAGATCTGGCGGCTTTGGTTCACCTCCGGCAGCGCCACCGTCGATCTTCTGATGCAATGGTCTGCCAAGGCGATCAAGGACCGGAAAGTCAACGTCGCTCTCGATTTCCTGAACCAGGTCGTCGCGCTCGATCCGAAATATGCCGAGGGCTGGAATCAGCTCGCCACGATCTACTACATGACCGGCGACTACGCGAAGGCGATGGCCGATATCGACCGCACGCTCCAACTCGAACCGCGCCATTTCGGCGCGCTTGCCGGCCTGGCGCAGATCATGGAGGCCACCGGGCACAAGAAGCGGGCGCTCGAAGCCTATGAAAAGGTTCTCGCCATCTACCCGATGATGCGCAGCGCCCAGACCAAGGTCGAGGCGCTGACGCAGGAACTGGCGGGCCAGCCGATATGAACGATCCGCCACAAGACAGGTGGAGACAGCTATTGTTGTCCCGCCGGCTTCAACGCATAGCTGCCGACGATCCGGCCCGCTTCCAGATCATAGAAAATCAGGGTTTGGCTCTTGTCGGCCAGTTCGACGTCGAGCAGGGCACGGCCGCCCGAAAGGCTCGATGACAGGAGCTTCGCGCCCGCCGGCAGGGGAATGCTGGCCGTGATCGGGCCGTCGCCATTCGGTACCCGCGCGACCGGCGCTTGATCCACCATCCTTTTCGGCGCAAACGAAAGCTTGTAGACGATCGCGCCCAGCACCACGGCGAAGGCGATGAAGAGAATGCCGAGATTGATCACCATGAAACGGATCAGCCGCCGCCTGACGCGTTCGACCGCCGGATCGAGCGGTTTGTCGTCGTCTGCCATCTGTCCTGCCATCTGCCCTGATCTTCGATCGCGTTACGTGAATGAACGCTCCTGATAGCGAAGCCGGGAGCGAGAAGAAAGTGCTGACGGCGGAAGAGAGCGCCGCTGGCTCGCGCCTCGACCAGTGGCTCGCCGCCGCGCTTGCGCCCGAATTTTCGCGCAGCCGCGTCCAGGCGCTGATCCGCGAAGGCGCCGTGACCATCGCCGGAGAGCCTGTCACCGAGCCGAAGCGGAAGGTGGCTGCGGGCGACGTCGTGGCAATCGCTGTTCCGCCACCCGAACCGCCGGAACCGGAGGGCGAGGCCATTCCGCTCGCCATTCTTTACGAGGACGCGGATCTTGTCGTCATCGACAAGCCGGCCGGGCTGGTCGTGCATCCCGGCGCCGGGAACTGGAGCGGAACGCTCGTCAACGCGCTCATCGCCCATTGCGGCGATACGCTTTCCGGCATCGGCGGCGTCAGGCGGCCCGGCATCGTCCACCGGCTTGACAAGGATACCAGCGGCGTCATGGTCGTCGCCAAGACGGACCACGCACATCGCGCGCTTGCGGCCGCTTTCGCCGATCACGGCCGCACGGGCGATCTGGAACGCGCCTATGTCGGCATCGTGTGGGGCGCGCCGCCGCGGCCTTCCGGCACCGTCGACGTGCCGCTCGGCCGCTCCTCGAAGGATCGGACGCTGCGCGCCGTCGTGAGTGCGCAGCGGGCGGACGCCCGCCACGCCGTCACGCATTACAAGGTACTGGAGCGGTTCGGACCGGACGGGATGGACCCGTTTGCGTCGCTTGTCGAATGCCGGCTGGAAACCGGCCGCACGCATCAGATCCGGGTGCACATGGCTCATATCGGTCACCCGCTCGTCGGCGATCGCGATTATGGCCGCGCCTTCCGCAGCAAGGCGAACCGGCTTGCCGAACCCGCCCGGATCATCGTGGAAGCCTTCCCGAGACAGGCGCTTCACGCCTGTCTTCTTGCATTCCGCCATCCGACAACCCACATGGTAATGCGATTTGAGGCACCATTGCCAAAAGATATGGACATGCTTGTCGCGGCCTTCCGGCGCGGAGCGTGATATGCAATTTCGCGTGATCTGCCATGATTTCGCGGGAGAGCCCTAATTTTCGCCGAATTTCTTCCTATATGAGATGAGTTTCCGTGTCGCCTTAGCGAACGGAAGCTGGCGCCTGCCTCGCAGGAGGGGGCGAATCCATTCAAGAGGGAGGGTGCTTCATGGCCCAGACATTACCCAGTATCGTTTCCGGAGAAGGCGGCCTGTCGCGGTATCTCGAAGAGATACGGCGCTTCCCCATGCTTCAGCCGGACGAGGAATACATGCTCGCCAAGCGCTATAACGAGCACGCCGACACCAAGGCGGCGCACAGGCTTGTAACCAGCCATTTGCGGCTCGTGGCGAAGATCGCCATGGGCTATCGAGGATATGGCCTGCCGATCGGCGAAGTCATCTCGGAAGGCAATGTCGGCCTGATGCAAGCCGTCAAGAAATTCGAGCCGGAACGCGGTTTCCGCCTGGCGACTTACGCCATGTGGTGGATCAAGGCCGCGATACAGGAATATATCCTGCGCTCGTGGAGCCTTGTGAAGATGGGCACGACGGCGAACCAGAAGCGCCTGTTTTTCAATCTCAGGAAAGTAAAGGGCAAGATCCAGGCGCTGGACGACGGCGATCTTAATCCCGAGCAGGTGCATGAGATCGCGACCCGTCTGAACGTCAGCGAGGCCGAGGTCGTCTCGATGAACCGCCGCCTGTCGGGCGACGCATCCCTCAACGCGCCGATCCGCGCGACCGAGGGCGAATCCGGCGAATGGCAGGACTGGCTGGCGGACGACCGCGACAGCCAGGAAGACATGCTGGTCGAGCAGGACGAACTGGAGAACCGCCGCGCCATGCTGGCGGGCGCCATGTCGGTCCTCAACGACCGCGAG
Organism: Rhizobiaceae bacterium; assembly: GCA_004299545.1. Taxonomy (GTDB): domain Bacteria; phylum Pseudomonadota; class Alphaproteobacteria; order Rhizobiales; family Rhizobiaceae; genus Mesorhizobium_L. The sequence goes on along the minus strand of SCRB01000096.1, from coordinate 310 downwards.
AGGCGCATCTTCGAGGCGCGCCGTTTGTCGGAGGATCCGTTGACGCTCGAGGAGCTTTCCGGCGAATTCGATATCAGCCGCGAACGCGTTCGCCAGATCGAGGTCCGCGCCTTCGAAAAGGTGCAGGAAGCGGTCAAGGCAGCCGCGCGCCGGCAGACCCAGTCGCTGCGCACGATCGAGGCCGAGGCGCCCGTGGCGTAACAGTCCGGACATATAGCAACGGGTTGAAGGGGCCGGGGCGGCGGAACGTCAGCGTTCCGCCGCCCTTCTCTTTTGTCAGGCTGCCGTATCCTTGTCGCTTTTTTCGCCC
>SCRB01000983.1 GCA_004299545.1 Rhizobiaceae bacterium | reverse complement strand
CGCGGCAAACGTGTCGTTCTTGTCGAGACTGACCGCACCAAGGTCTTCAAGCTCCTCGAAGACCTGTCAGACGACGAGATCGAGATCCGCATGTCAGCGATCCGCGCGCGCCGCGCCAATAAGGGAGGGGGCAACGATGCAGACCCGTCGTAAGTATACGCCGTCCGCAAGCACAAAGACCTACGAGGCACATTCGACCTATACGGCCAGCCTCGGTGCTCCCGATCGTTGCCGATACCGGCGCACGCCGCCCGGGGCGCCAACGGTGAACGATCCAGAGAACTTCCGCGGTCGCGTCAATTATGCGGCCCAGGTCATCGCCTACGGCCGCCGCCCGACGCGGGCTTTCGACAATTGCTTTGAGAACTATGACGGTGACGAAGTCGCAACCGCGATCCTGCGGCGCTCGAAGAAGAACGTCCGGCTGGCCGCCAATCTCCAACGCTATCTCAGTCTCGCCTCCATCGAGGAGGCCGCGGAACGGCTCGCCGATCTTCCCACTCGAAAGCTGCCGGAAATCGCGCGGCAGACCCACGCGCGCGCCGCAAGGCCGAATTCGAGGCCTGGTTCGAACAGCAACGGAGCACTGATGCCATCGAGTCTGCAGGCCGGACCGCCGGCAACCCAAGGAGCCGTACTTCCGGAGAACCATGATGACCAATCGTCCCTCCACAAACCCAACCGACAAGCTCGTCTGCGAAGGCGGCAGTCTTCCGCCCTGTCGTCGGGCAGCACTTCTGCGCAACAAGACGGCGATCCTCGATGCGCTCGCCATAGCCGAGATCGTCACGGTCGAGGCAGAGTACGAGGAGCTGCCGTTCGGCTGTCTGGTTCATCGGGCCCACGCGCATGGCCGTGCCGGCCGGTTCTCGCTGCCAACCCTGCAGATCCGATATGCGGAGCCTGGCCGGAGAAACCGTTTTCGTCACCGCAAACTTCATCTGTTCGCCGCGTTTTCCAAAATGCTCGACGATCTGCTCGGCGATTCATTGAACCCAGCAATCGGCCCCGAGGGCACTTTGCAGATCGACGTCGCGCGCAGCAGGTTCCTGCTTACAGATCAGAGCAACGGATTTCAGCAGCAATCCTTCCGGCGCATCTACTAGCTGTCTCTGCAGACAGCGTACCTGACTTAGCACCCACACCTCCAATCTGACCTCAGGTCGTTTCCTGGTGCAACTTGAGGTCGATGATGTCCGGGCCGAGACCGACCTGCGCCAGCTTCTCGCGGGCTTCATGCGTGAAGCTCGTAACATCTCGCCGGACATTCCATCGTGGGCCGGATCGCCCGGAAAAGGGACACCTAGCTAACAGTCCAAAAGTCCTTCGCCAGGTCTTCGTCCATGTCGCTGGAGGGAGAGCGGGGCCGGGAGGCGTTCGGCCTTGCCGGGGCGCAGAGAGTGCGCCGGTGGGGCGAACACTCTTGCTCGAAGGACATCCCATGAACATTGTCACGACCCCGCCCGTCGCCCGGACGGTTGCTCCCCTTGCCGCCCCGGCATCGCGTTCCATCGACGCCGCCCAGGCGATTCATCAGGCGGCGACCCAGCTTCTGCCCTTTCTCGAACAGGGCACGCCCGTCACTACCACGGCGCTTCGCACGGCCGTGACCGACAGTTTCGGCGGCACCGATGCGCAAGGATCCTGGGTCTGGAAGGACGCCTACGAGGCACTCGAAGCCGCCCAAATCCTGTTTCTCCGCCGCTTCGGTGCGGCGATCCTGTCGCGGTCATCCTCACCGCAGGCGGCGCTGGCGATGATGAAACGCATCGCCGGACTCGTTCCCACCCACACGCGGCGCTCCGACGAGAGCCAGGCGATGCAGCAGCTGTCGACGCCGCTGCCGCTCGCCTCCGTCACCGCTCACGCCGCCGCGATTTCCGCCTCAGACCTCGTTCTCGAACCCTCGGCCGGCACCGGCCTTCTAGCGGTCCATGCCGAGATTGCCCAGGCTTCGCTCGCGCTCAACGAGCTTGCCGCAGTGCGCGCCGATCTGCTCGGCCTGTTGTTCCCGCGCGTTGCCGTTTCCCGGCATGACGCGGCCCATATCGACGACCATCTCGATGCCGGCATCGAACCGTCTGTTGTGCTGATGAACCCGCCCTTCAGCGTGGGCGCCTATGTCGACGGCCACGTCGCCGATGCGGCGTGGCGGCATCTTTCTTCAGCCTTCGCACGCCTGCGCGCCGGAGGGCGACTGGTCGCCATCACCGGCGCCGGCCTCTCCCCCGAAAACCCCAAATGGCGACATGCCTTCGAACGGCTGCAGCAGCATGGCAGAGTTGTCTTCACCGCGGCGATCGACGGACGTGTCTATGCCCGTCACGGCACGACCGCAGAAACTCGCCTGACCATCATCGACAAGATCCCGGCGGCCGATCCATCGACATTCGCGGCCTCACCGGGCAAAGCCCCGAATGTCGAGACGCTGCTGTCGTGGATCTCGGATCTGCCGCCCCGCACGCCGGGCGGCTTTCCGGATTCGATCGGGGCCCTATCGAACAGGATCCTGCGGAATGCTGCCACGAGGATGTCGACGCGATCCGCACCCATCGCAACCGCGCCGGCCGTGGCCAAGACCATCCGGCGGCGCAGTCCCGTTGCCCGGGCGATGCCGGCCCGTCCGAGTGTCGTGTCCAGCACACCAGCCGTCCCGCTCGCCTATGAGCTGCGCGACTGGATGCCGGAGGAGGGCGGCCGGCTGACCGACACGATCTACGAACCCTATGCGTTGCAGTCGATCGACATCCCGCGCGCCAAACCGCATCCGACGCCGCTGGTGCAGTCCGCGGCGATGGCGGCGGTCGCGCCGCCGAAGCCATCCTACCGTCCGCTCCTGCCGGATGCCGTCATCGATGAGGGCCTGCTGTCGGACGCCCAAATCGAGAGTGTGATCTATGCCGGCGAGGCGCATTCCGGTCATCTCGCCGGCGCCTGGACTGTCGACGAAACCTTCGATGTCGTCTCGGCCGCGCCGGAAGGTGCTGAAATCGCCGTCCGCTTCCGCCGCGGATGGTTTCTGGGTGACGGCACCGGCTGCGGCAAGGGACGGCAGGTCGCCGGCATCATTCTCGACAACTGGCTGCAGGGTCGCCGACGCGCCATCTGGATTTCCAAATCGGACAAGCTGCTGGAAGACGCCCAGCGGGACTGGTCGGCCCTTGGCCAGGAGCGCCTGCTCGTCCAGCCGCTCTCGCGCTATCGGCAGGGCACATCGATCCGCCTTGCCGAAGGCATCCTGTTCACCACCTACGCCACCTTGCGCTCGCAAGAACGTGAGGGCAAGAAGTCCCGCATCGCCCAGATCCTCGACTGGGTCGGACAAGAGGCGGGGAGGGCCGAAGGCCCGACAGGGACTAAGAAACCCTTCGACGGGGTCGTGGTATTTGACGAAGCCCATGCCATGGCCAATGCTGCCGGCGGCAAAAGCGAGCGCGGCGATGTCGCGCCCTCGCAGCAGGGAAGGGCTGGCCTGCGCCTGCAGCACGCGCTGCCCGACGCCCGTGTCGTTTATGTCTCGGCGACTGGCGCGACCGCGGTCGAGAACCTGGCCTATGCA
>SCRB01000982.1 GCA_004299545.1 Rhizobiaceae bacterium | reverse complement strand
CGGAAGTGGACAAGTCCCTTGTAACGGGCTCGGTGGCCAGTGCGCAGCAAGCGTCCCCCCTGCCTCAGGCAAACCCGTTCTCCGGAACGTCTCCCCAGGCCGCTTCCGATGAGATGACGATCCGGAACGCGGTTTCGTCGGCGGATTTGAAGGTTATTGGCGGCAAGGGAATTTCCTGGGCCAATCCGGCGACGGGGTCGAGCGGCGAGATTTCGACAGTTACAGAATACCGGCAGGACGGTATCCTGTGCCGCCGCTTTACCACCTCGCGTCAGAGCTTCGATGGCGTCGCGCTCTATCACGGCGACGCCTGCCTCGATACCACCGGCGCCTGGCAGATGCTGAGTTTCAAGACGTCCTGACCTTCCTTGCGCTGCGGCAAAGATGTGAGCGGTACTCTGGAATTTCTTCCTAGCCGGACTCATATTATTCACGCATTTGTTCAACCCTTCTCCCGGCAGGCATGAAGCATGCGCGATCCCTATGACGTTCTGGGCGTTTCCAGGACCGCCACGGCGAAAGAGATAAAGGCGGCTTACCGCAAGCTGGCCAAGAAGTTTCATCCGGACCAGAACCCGAATGATCCGAGGGCAAAGGAAAGATTCGCCGAGGCCAATCAGGCCTATGAGATCGTCGGCGCCGAGAAGAACAGGGGTGCTTACGACCGCGGCGAGATCGATGCCGAGGGCAAGCCGAAATTCCAGGGCTTCGAGGCCGGCGCCAGCGGCGATCCGTTCGCCGGTTTCCGGCGTGCCCGCACCGCGCCCGGAGGCTCGCATTTCGAATTCCGGTCCGGCACGGCCGGCAGCGACGCCTTTGGCGGTGCTCATGATATTTTCAGTGAGATTTTCGGCAGCGCCTTTTCGCAAGGTGATGGCGCCACGCGCGGCGCGGGCCCCCAGGGCGGCATGCCCGGTTCCGACATCAATGTCGCTCTCGACGTCGACCTGGAAGATGTGGCAGCCGCCGGCAAGGTGACGGCGGCGTTTCCCGGCGGGCACAAGATCGCGGTGAAGCTGCCGCGCTATGTCGAGGACGGCCAGACCATCCGGCTGAAAGGGCAGGGCGGACAATCGCCTTACGGGCCGCCAGGCGACGCGCTGGTCAGGATCAGGTTCCGCAAAGACCCCCGCTATCGTGTCGACGGGCGCGACCTGCATGCCGATCTTCCGGTTCAATTGCGCGATGCCGTTCTTGGCGCCAAGCTGGCGGTCGAGACACCGACGGGCAGGATTTCGCTTTCCGTTCCGGCCTGGTCGAATTCCGACAAGGTCCTGCGCCTCAAGGGCAGGGGGCTGCCGCTGAAAGCTTCGGGCCATGGCGATTTTTACGTGCATGTCCGCGTCATGCTTCCCGAGGGTGGCGACCCCGAATTGGAAGCCCTGATGAAGAAAGCCAAGGTTTGATCGCGGTCTTCGCTGCCGCGTTCCTCGGCGGTAGATGCTTGAAGGCGCCAAGAGCCTGTGCGATAGGCACGAGGCTGGAGCATGTTCCCGAAAAGTGGAAACCGGTTTTCGGTTAAGAACATGCTCCAATTATTGTCCTGGCCGCATTTGTGCCACGCAACGATCTCGCTTTGCGTAGCACAAATGCTCTAGGCGGCATCGCGGAGACGAGTGAAATGGCAATTGGAACTGGCCTCATGGCGGGGAAGCGCGGGCTGATCTTGGGTGTCGCCAACAACCGCTCGATCGCCTGGGGCATCGCCAAGGCCTGCGCCGCTCAAGGCGCGGAACTGGCTCTCACCTATCAGGGCGATGCGCTGAGGAAGCGCGTGGAGCCTCTGGCGGAGGAACTGGGCGCCCACATTGCCGGCCATTGCGACGTCACCGACATGGCGACCGTGGATGCCGTTTTCGCCGATGTCGGCAAGCGCTGGGGCAAGCTCGATTTCCTCGTCCACGCTATCGCTTTTTCCGACAAGGACGAACTGACCGGCCGCTATGTCGAGACGTCGCGCGAGAATTTCCTGCGTACGATGGATATTTCGGTCTATTCGCTGACGGCTGTCGCCAAGCGGGCGGAACCGCTGATGACCGATGGCGGATCGATCCTGACGCTGACCTATTACGGCGCCGAGAAGGTCATGCCGCACTACAACGTCATGGGCGTGGCGAAGGCTGCGCTGGAGGCCAGCGTTCGCTATCTCGCCGTCGATCTCGGCGGCCGCGGCATTCGTGTCAACGCCATCTCCGCCGGCCCGATCAAGACGTTGGCCGCCTCGGGCGTAGGCGATTTCCGCTACATCCTGCGCTGGAACGAATACAATTCGCCGCTGAAGCGCTCGATAACGATCGAGGAAGTCGGCGAGTCAGGGCTTTATTTCCTCTCCGATATGGCACGCGGCGTCACCGGCGAGGTGCATCATGTCGATTCCGGCTATCACGTCGTCGGCATGAAAGCGGTCGACGCGCCCGACATCTCCGTCGTCAAGGACTAGGGTCCTGACCCTAATCCCGACCGCAAGCCAGGAGGAGTTCGAGCGAGATGTACCCGCTGACCTATTTCGTGCGCCACGGGCAGACCGACTACAATGCGGAGGTCCGGGTTCAGGGACAGGCCGATATAGATATCAATGCTGTCGGACGCCGTCAGGCCGACGAGAACGGCGAAAAGCTGGCCCGGTTGCTCGGCACGGCCGAGGGCTTCCATTTCGTCGCCAGCCCGCTGCGGCGCACCCGTGAAACGATGGAGCGCATCCGCGTCAAGATGGGTCTGCCGCCGGAAGGCTACCGGACCGATCCCCGTCTCATGGAACTGAATTTCGGCGATTGGCAGGGTTTCACTTTTCCCGAGATCGAAGCGCGGACGCCCGGTGCGACCGCGCCGCGCTTGAGGGACAAATGGGATTTCGTGCCCCCCGGCGCGCATGCCGAGAGCTATGCCATGCTGGCCGAGCGCGTCCGAAGCTGGCTTGCCTCTCTCGATGTGCCGACGGTCTGCGTCACCCATGGCGGGGTGATCCGCTCGCTCTTCAACATCATCGAGCATGTCCCTGGAAGCGAGGCGGCGAATGCCGACACGCCACAGGACAAAATCCTCAGGCTGGAGAACGATCGCCTGGCCTGGTTCTGAGTCAACACCTCCAGCCGCTCATGGTGAGCAGGCTTTATTCCGGCAACTGCATGTCGGTAATGAGGTTCTGGCCGCCGACCTTGTCGTAGGCGATGACGACATCCATCCCTTCCTTGATGGAATCAATGTCGAATTCGCCCGGCAGCTTGTAGGACTTTCCATCGTCCAGCACGATCGTCGCCTTTTCGCGATCGATCTTCTTGATGTGCCCTTCCGTCTCCGCAGCGAATGCCGCAACCGTAAGCGTCATGAATATGGCGATGGCGGCGATCAGGCTTCGCATTGTTGTTTTCCCTGTATGGTGTCTTGAATGGTTCCCCAACCCAGCAAAGCAGAAACAACCGGAATGTGTCAAAACTAAATCGCCAATTTGACCGTCGCCGAAAAGGCGGATAGAGCGTCGACCCGAAAGCGGGAATGGCGGCCTGGCGCCAAGCCGACCCGCGGGAATCCGAACCGGAATGCGATGTCTCACAATACGTTCGGCCATCTCTTTCGCGTGACGACCTGGGGCGAGAGCCACGGCGCGGCGCTGGGCTGCATTGTCGATGGCTGCCCCCCCGGCATCCGCTTCACGCGACAGGACATACAGGCCGAGCTGGACCGGCGCCGGCCCGGCCAATCCCGCTTCGTCACCCAGCGCCGCGAACCCGACGAGATCAAGGTCCTTTCAGGTTTCCTGCTCGACGAGCAGGACGGCGAAACCATGGTGACGACCGGCACGCCGATCGCGATGATGATCGAGAACGTCGACCAGCGCTCGAAGGATTACGGCGAGATCGCCCGGCAATACCGGCCCGGCCATGCCGACTACACCTATGACGTGAAATACGGGTTGCGCGACTATCGCGGCGGCGGCCGTTCCTCCGCGCGCGAGACGGCGGCGCGGGTGGCTGCGGGGGCGATCGCACGTAAGGTCGTGCCCGGGCTGACAGTCAGGGGTGCGCTCATATCGGTCGGCGAAAAGGCGATCGACCGCGGCCGCTGGAACTGGAATTTCGTCGACGATCCCGAAAATCCGTTCTTCACGCCTGATCCCGGTTCAGTGCCGGTCTTCACCGAATATCTCGATCGCGTCCGCAAGGCCGGTTCCTCGGTCGGCGCGGTCGTGGAGGTCGTGGCGGAAGGCGTTCCGGCAGGCCTCGGCGCGCCGGTCTACGCCAAGCTCGACCAGGACATCGCCTCCGGCCTCATGTCGATCAACGCGGTCAAGGGGGTCGAGATCGGCAATGGTTTCGAGGCCGCGCGCATCACCGGCGAGGAAAATGCCGACGAGATGCGCATGGGCAATGACGGTGAGCCGGTTTTCCTGTCCAACCATGCCGGCGGCATCCTTGGTGGCATCTCGACCGGTCAGCCGGTGGTGGCGCGTTTCGCCGTCAAGCCGACGTCGTCCATCCTGACGCCGCGTCGTTCGATCGACAAAGACGGCAATGATGTCGAGGTGAGGACGAAGGGACGGCACGATCCCTGCGTCGGTATCCGTGCCGTGCCGATCGGCGAAGCGATGGTGGCGTGCGTGATCGCCGATCATTACCTGAGGCACCGGGGGCAGACGGGAAAGGGGTGAGTGGCAGTCGGCAATCGGCGATCGGCAGTTCGAAGGACACCTGATCTCGACAGCGTGACTGGCAATCGCCTCTTTTCCCTTGAGAGTGATTCCTCTATTCCGATTGCCAATTGCCGACTGCCCACTGCCAACGAGCGAAGCGAGCATCATGTCTTACGACCAGAAAAAAACCGTCGAGGCGATCCGCGCCTTCGAGCGCGGCGAAATCGTCGTCGTCATGGACGATGACGGGCGCGAAAACGAAGGCGATCTCATTGTCGCCGCCGTCCATTGCACGCCGGAGAAGATGGCGTTCATCGTCCGGCATACCTCCGGCATCGTCTGCGCGCCGATGACCGGCGAGGGCGCGCATCGGCTGAACCTGGCGCCCATGGTTGCCGAAAACGATGCGCCGCACGCGACGGCCTTCACCGTCAGCGTCGATTTCAAGCACGGCACGACGACCGGCATCTCCGCCGACGACCGCACCTTGACGGTGCGTAACCTCGCCAACGGCAATGTCGGCGCAAGCGATTTCGTTCGGCCGGGGCACGTCTTTCCCCTCGTTGCGCGCGAGGGCGGCGTGCTGATGCGGTCCGGCCATACGGAAGCGGCTGTCGATCTCTGCCGCCTCGCCGGCCTGCCGGAAGTCGGCGTTATCAGTGAATTGATGAACGACGACGGCACGGTGATGCGGGGGCCGCAGGTCGCCGCCTTCGCTGAACAGAATGGGCTGAAGCGGGTTTCCGTCGCCGATCTGATCGCTTACCGCCAGCGCCAGGAGACATTGATCGAACGTGTCGCCTGTTTCGACATGGAGACGCCCGGCGGCAAGGCGAAGGCCTTCGTCTACGCGCTCCGCTGGGACATGATGCACCATCTCGCCATCGTCTATGGAGATATTCGCGACGGCGAGGAAGTGCCGGTCCGGCTCCATAAAGAGGATGTCGCGGCGGACGTTTTCGGACGGGAGGAAGGCCTGCGCGACATCATGAAAGCGTTCGGAAAGACGGGCAGGGGTGTCATCGTTTATCTGCGTGAGGGCTCGGCTGCCGTTTCGCACAATTCGCGCAACCGGCCTTCCCAGAACAGCGGGGAGAAGCACGAGGAAGCGCGGCGGCGCGAAAGCGAGTGGCGCGAGATCGGCCTCGGCGCGCAGATCCTCAAGGACCTCGGCATCCGCTCGATCCGGCTGATCGCCTCGCGCGAGCGCCATTATGTCGGTCTGGAGGGTTTTGGCATCCACATCGTTTCGACGGACATTCTGGAAAAGGAATAGCGGGGCGGTCAGGAATATTCCGCACCTCCTCCCGCGTGTGAAGAGGCGGGGGCACCTTCCGCCGCCATGCCGTCCGCCAGCGATTTCAGCGACGCCTCGCCGTCGCCGCCGAATGTTTCGCTCATGATCAGGCCGGAAAGCGGGAGGCGCTGCCGCCAGCCTTTGGTTTCGAGATCAGGTCTCGGGGCGAATTCCGAAACGGGGCCGACGCAAAGATAGGCGACGGGAACGACATGCCCCGGAATGCCGAGCAGTTTCTTCAGCGGTACGCTGTCGAAGATGCTGACCCAGCCGACGCCGATGCCCTCGGCGCGGGCGGCGAGCCAGAAATTCTGCACGGCGCAAACCGTGCTGTAGAGATCCATTTCGGGGTTGTGCCAACGACCGAGCGGCGAGCCTTCCGCCCGTGTCCGGTCGCAGGTGACGCAAAGGTTGAGCGCGCTTTCGCAGATGCCTTCCAGCCTGAGCTTGCGGTAGAGCGCCTGCCGTTCGGCGGCAACGGCGGAAACTTCCTCGCTCCTCGCTGCGAGGAAAAGGTCGCGCACCTTCTCGCGCCGTTCGGCGTCACGGATGACGATGAAATTCCATGGCTGCATGTGGCCGACAGACGGTGCATGATGCGCCGCTGTCAGCAGCCGTGCGAGGACAGTATCGTCGATCGGTCCGGATATGAAATGGCCGCGCACGTCCCGGCGCGTATGGATGGCGCGATAGACGGCCTCGCGCGCCTCCCTTTCGAAAGAGCAGGATGATTTTTCGGCTGCAAACGATTCTGCCGGCATCGCTTTTCCCCTTGCGATTGCTTGGACGTCGCTCCGCCCGGCCTTGCGGAGGACCATGTCTGCCGGGCCGGTCTTCTGGCTTGGGATCGTTCCGGATGCGGCGCCTTCCCGTCATGGTTTGACAGTGGCCTTTGCCGATCCGGTCCCCCTTACAGCGTTGGGCACGCCACGGGTTCCCACCGTGTTCCCGATTCTCCCGCTCGCGCGGACACCTGGCAGCAAACGGCACTCTATACCGGCTGATGAGAAGCCGAAAAGGCAGAAGCGACACAATCCGGCGCAGTATGGCGCCGGAATGGACGGAATGAGCCGCAGCGCCTATGTTGGGTCGATGACGACGCGGCTTTACATGCACCCGGTATGCCTTGAGCACCTGACGCCTGCCGGGCATCCCGAGCGGCCTGACAGGCTTCGCGCCATAGAGCGCGTGCTGGAGGATGAGCAATTCGCCCGGCTCGACAGGACGGAGGCTCCTGAAGGCAGGCTGGAAACCATCCTTGCCGTCCATCCGGAAGAATTCGTGCAGCGCATCGAATCGGCCATTCCGGAGGAAGGGCTCCGCCACATCGATGCCGACACCAGCGTCTCGCCGAAAAGCTGGCAGGCCGCGTTGCACGCGGTTGGTGGCGCCAATGCCGCGGTCGACGACGTGTTTTCTGGCGCAGCCGACAACGTCTTCGTCGCCATGCGCCCGCCGGGCCATCACGCCGAGCGCGACCGCGCAATGGGCTTCTGCCTTTTCAACAATGCCGCGATCGCCGCGCGCCATGCGCAGAAGACGCACGGGGCGGAACGGGTAGCCATCGTCGATTTCGACGTCCATCACGGCAACGGCACGCAGGATATATTCTGGCAGGATAGAAGCGTTCTTTACTGTTCCACGCACCAGATGCCGCTTTATCCGGGCACGGGCGCGAAGGGCGAGACAGGCGCGGGAAACATCGTTAACGCTCCGCTTCTTCCCGAAAGCGGAAGCGATTCTTTTCG
>SCRB01000981.1 GCA_004299545.1 Rhizobiaceae bacterium | reverse complement strand
GTTCAGGAGCAGCGCCCGCGTCAGCCCGCCGGGACCGGGGCCGATTTCTATAACCGTCATGGAGGAGAGGTCGCCCGCATGCCGCGCGATCTTGCCCGTCAGGTTGAGGTCGAGAAGGAAATTCTGCCCGAGGGATTTCTTCGCGGCCAGGCCATAGCGCTCGATGACCTCCCTGAGCGGCGGCAATCCGTCGGGCGCGGTCATCCGATTTAAGGCTGTCCTGCCTGGCGGTCGGCCATGAATCGGGCGAGCTTAAGTGCCGCGATCAGGCTGTCCGGCCGCGCCACACCTCTTCCGGCAATGTCGAAGGCGGTCCCATGGTCGGGCGAAGTGCGGATGAAGGGAAGGCCGAGTGTGACGTTGACGGCATCGTCGAAGCCGAGAGTCTTCGCCGGGATGAGGGCCTGATCGTGGTACATGCACAGCGCGACATCGTATTTTTTCCGCGCGGCGGCATGGAACATCGTGTCGGCGGGCAGGGGGCCGATGGCGTCGATGCCTTCGCGGCGGAGCGCCTCGACCGCGGGAGCGACGATTTCCGCGTCTTCCTTGCCCATGCTGCCGCCTTCGCCGGCATGCGGGTTGAGCCCGGCGATGGCAAGGCGTGGATGCTCTATGCCGAAACGGCGGGTGAGGTCCCGCGCCGTGATCCGCGCCGCCGTCAGGATCATGGCCGTCGTCAACTGGCGCGGAACCTCGGAGAGCGGGATATGGATCGTGACGGGAACCGTGCGGAGTTCCGGGCCGGCGATCATCATGATCGGCGTTGCCGGTTCTCCCGTCATCTCCTCCGCCAGATGACCAAGATATTCCGTGTGGCCGGGGTAGCGGAAACCGGCGTCATAGAGCGTTTTCTTGGCGATCGGATTGGTAACGAGGGCGGCTGCCACACCTGCCTTTGTATCCGCCACGGCACGGTCGATCGCCTCGATGATCGCGGGAGCATTGCCGGTATCGGGCTTTCCCGGCCGCTCAACGACGCTTTGGGAAAGCGCCACGATGGGCAAGGCGCGTTCAAACGAATTCGTCGCCGAAGCGGCAGTCGACACTTCGATGGGAAGCGCTTTGCCGATGATCCTGGCCCGCGCGGCGATCTGGTCGGGATCGGCAAGGAGATAGAAGGGCGGCACCTCAGCCTCCCGGCGCATACGCCATGCCGCTGCCGCGATTTCGGGGCCGATCCCGGAAGGGTCCCCGATCGTCAAGGCGAGCGGCCGCTGAGAGGGGGAGGAAACCAACTCAGCGCTCGATGATTCGGGCCTTTTTCTTCAGTTCGGCGATATATTTGTCGTTGAGTTCCTTCGCCATTTTGTTCTGGTCCTTGCCCGATTCCAGTACGAGTTCGGCAACGCGGTCGTCGGATACCTCCTTGCCGCTGCATATGCCGATATATTCAAGCCCCCGCTTGGTCGTATGAAGAGGCGTTGTCGAGCCGACCTTGGTCTTCTTGATGTCGTCGGCCCAATCGGTCGGAAGCTCCGGCGCCAGCACCTGGCCGAGATCGCGCACGGTTACGTCGATCAGCCCTTTCATCGACGCGCGGGTGGTCGCGCAGCCATTGAACTTGGCGCGCATTGCTTCGGCCTCGCGCTTGCGCTTGGCGAAAATGGCTTTCCAGTCCCGTTGGGGGATGACGAAAATCACCTGCTGGAGGGTATACTGCATCGCGCTCGGCTTCTTCTCGCCCTTTTCGAGCATCTGCCGCACGATATCGGCTGTCTCCGCTCCCGATTGGGCGCGGAAGCGCGCGCGCAAGGCTTCACCCCAGCCGAGCTGCACGCGAAGGAACTGCTTGAAATGGGCGGAGGTCACACCCGCATGGGCAAGGATCATATCGAGCTGCTTCGGCGTCAGCTTGTTCTTCTTGCCGAAGCCGGCATAAGCCTCGTCGACCTGCTTGTCGGTAATATTGATGCCGAGCCGCCGCTCTTCGGAAGAGCGCAGAACCTGCTCGACCATGTCCTCCTTGGCGGAAATGCCCTTGCGCCGCTGCAATTTGAGGAACGCCGCCCGGTGAGCGATGTCGGTATTGGTGATCGGAACGCCGTTGACGATGACCTTGACTTCGTCGGCATGTGCCGGGGCCGACATGAAGGGCACCAGCACCAGCATCGCCATAAACAGCCATATCGGAAAAACCCGCATTCTTCTCCCGTTCATCCGCCCCTTCATCCGATGGATTTCCCGTTCCTAGAAGTCGTCCCGATTCCGACCCCTGCCGTCTCTATGCGGCAAAAGGATGACACCTACTGAGTCGGCTGGAACTTGTTCGTATTACTGCCGAAATTACCCAATGTCCTGAACGACAAAGTGAAACCGACATTATTGCTGGCTTCCTTGGTCACTGCGTTGCGCGTCTGCGAATAGGCGAGACTGAAGCCGAAGCAATCATCGAGATAGCTCACGCCCACCGCATCGGACACCAACACACCGTAGCTCATATCATAGGTGGAAGACCCGAAAGCGCTCCAGTACTTCGCGAAATGTGTCGATGCGCTGGCTGTGATCTCGCGCCTGTCCTTATCGAAGCCGTAAAGCGGCTGCGCCTGGATAAAGGCATAGCGTGCAGAGACGCTGAACGGCTTGGATGTGTAGGCTGCGGTGGTTTCGAGCCTCCTGGCCTCGAAACTGTCCCTGTCGAAGCGCCCGCCGGCCATGACGGTGAAGCCGTTGGGGCTGGTGAGGCCGACCTGGCCGACATAATCGGAGCGCGCCGTCTGCAAGCCCGAATAGGCGCCTACATTCACAAGATCGGGCGCCGCATAGGAATTCAGCCCTGCCAGTTGGTAAGACTGGCCGAAAATGCCGTTCGCGCTCCAGCCGCCCGAGAAGGAGCCGGAATAGCGGAAACCGACATTGGCGCGCGTGCCCCCCTCGATACGGTCGTAACCTGAGAACTTGTCCTCCTCGAACAGCGAGGAGGCGTCGAAGACCATGCTCTGGGCATCCTCGTTGGGGATTCCGAGGGATCCGGCATAAGGCTCGTTCGGGCGCACGAAAATCTGCGCGATCGGTTCGATCACCTGGCTTGCGCTGGTGGTCGAGAACAGGATCGGCCAGCGCACCTCCATGCCGGCCGTCGCCATATAGCGCAAATAGGCGGAACGGATATCGGAATCGACGCCGAGATTGGTCGCCATGCCATCGATGGCGGCAGTGCTGTCGCTGCCATAATCGGCATGGATGCCGTCGAGCCGTGCGCCGAGGATGGGCGTGATGATCAGGCCCTGGTCGGTGACGAAACTGCGTTTCCATTCCGCCTTGGCAGTCAGGCGCTGGCTTGAACCGTCGATGCCACGCACGACTGGCACCGTGGGCGTATCGTCCAGATTGTTGCGGATGAGCGACTGCGCGTTGACGTCGAACGTCAACTGACCACCGGCGACCGGCTCATCGGGCGTATAGGAATAATCCAGCGACGGCAGCACCCAAGGCTCGACGCCATTCACCATACCGGCCGTACTGTCCGGAAAGGGTTCCTGGATCGAAAAATGATAGGCGCGGAGATCGAAATAATTCCGGTCGTTGAGGCCGGTCAGGTAGACTTGGGAGTGGTAGCGGTACGTGTCATACCCGTCGAGGTGATAGGTGTAAGAGTAGTCTTTGTCCGTCTGCGCCAGGATATCCCAGCCGAACGTCCAGCGCGGGTTGATCTTGAACGTTCCCTTTGTTCCGACCATGCCGCGCCAGCGGTTGAGATCGGATGGCGTCCCGTAATCGACATAAGATGAACTGAACGCCCCCGGATCCTGCTGGCGGATGCCTGAGACGGTGACGCTGTAATCGCCGTTGTTGAATTTCTGCCGGAAGAGTGCCGTCCCGGCGAAACCCTGTTTCGCATAGTAGGTGGGGAAAAGCGTCAGGTCGGTCGTCTGCGAGAGGACCAGATAATAGGGGAGGGTCGCCCCGAAGCCCAATTCGTCCTTGAAGGAATAGGTCGGCAGAAGCAGGCCGCTCTTGCGCTTGACGGTGGGGTCGGGCACCTCGAAGGACGGGAAATAGGCGATCGGCAGCCCGAACAGCTCGAACCGGGAATGCAGAAAACGTATCGTTTTGGACTGGCCGTTCCAGATGATCTTCTGCGCCCTGACGCGCCAGACGGGCGGCCTGTTCGGTTTCTTTTCGCAAGGCGCGCAAGCTGTGTAGACGCCGTGATTGAACGTCGTAACCTCTCCGGCGGCGCGTTCGCCCGTATCGGCGCCGAAATAGGTCTTGTCCGCCGCCTCCACCCTCAGCGCGTTGGAGAATCCGTCGCGGAAATCGTCGGTGACGTCGACATTGTCGGCGAAGGTGCGGGTGCCTTTCGGATCGACCATCTGGACATGGCCGTGGGCGAGGACCCGCTTGGTGCTGCGGTCATATGT
>SCRB01000980.1 GCA_004299545.1 Rhizobiaceae bacterium | reverse complement strand
CCGGCGCCGACCTCGTCGACGCGACCGCGCTTGTCAACTGGCAGCGCGGCGTCAAGAGCGCCGAGGAGATCGCCTTCATGCGCAAGGCCGCGCGCATCGCCGAGACGATCGTCGACCATGCCGTCGCGCGAACGGAACCGGGCCTGCGCAAGAACGAGCTTGTCAGCGAAATCCTGTCGAAGGCGGTGCTCGGGGTCGGCGAGGACTGGGGCGACTACGCGGCGCTTGTGCCGCTTCTGCCGAGCGGGCCGGACGCCTCCGCGCCGCATCTGACCTGGGACGGACGGCCGTTCAAAAAAGGCGAGGCGACCTTCTTCGAGATCGCCGGCTGTTACCGGCGCTATCACACGCCGTTCTGCCGAACGGTGTTTCTCGGCAAGCCGCCGCAGAAGATGCTCGACGCCGAGGCCGCGCTCGTCGAAGGGCTGGAGGCGGGCCTTGAGGCGGCGCGCGCCGGCAACACCGCCGGCGACATAGCCCGTGCCCTCGGCGCGCCGCTCGAACGCGCCGGCATCGAGAGGGGCGCGCGCGCCGGCTACCCGATCGGCTTGTCCTATCCGCCGGACTGGGGCGAGCGTACCATCTCCATCCGCACCGAGGACAATACCGTACTGAAGCCCGGCATGACGTTCCATTTCATGCCGGGCCTGTGGATGAAGGATTGGGGGCTGGAGATCACCGAAAGCATCCTGATTCGGGAGTCCGGTCCCGCTGAATGCTTCTGCAGCCGGCCGCGCAAGATGTTCGTCAAAGACTGACGTCATGAGCCTTGTCGATGATACCGCCGCGATCCTCGGCGACCTGATCGCCTTCCCGACCGTCTCGGCCGACAGCAATCTCGACCTGATTGCCTATGCCGCCGATCGTCTCGGGAAATGCGGCGCCGCGATCACGATCAATCGTGACACGAGCGGCACCAAGGCCAATCTCTTCGCCACGATCGGGCCAGAGGGTAATGGAGGGATCGTGCTGTCGGGCCACACGGACGTGGTGCCGGTGATCAGTGAGGAATGGACCTCGGGTCCCTTCGCCATGCGCGAGGCGGAGGGTCGGCTTTACGGCCGCGGCGCCTGCGATATGAAGGGTTTCATTGCCGCGGCGCTCGCCATGGCGCCGCATTTTGCCGCGGCGAAGCTCACCCGGCCGCTGCATTTCGCTTTTACCTATGACGAGGAAGTGGGGTGTTTCGGTGGCCAGCAACTCGTCGCCGATCTGGAACGCACGGGCATCCGTCCCTCGGTGGCGATCGTCGGCGAGCCGACCATGATGCGGATCATCGAGGGCCATAAGGGCTGCTATGAATATACGACGGAATTTTACGGCCTCGACGGCCACGCTTCCGATCCGGATGCCGGCGTCAACGCCATCGAATATGCCGTGCGCTACGTCTCCCGCCTGCTCGAACTGGGGGAGCGGCTGAAACGCCGGCCCGTCGAAGGCAGCCGCTTTCGCCCGCCCTGGACGACCCTGCAGGCGGGGCGCATCGAGGGCGGAACGGCACGCAACGTCATCGCCCGCAACTGCATGGTGGAATGGGAGATGCGGCCCGTCCATCGTCAAGACGCAGACGAAGTGAAGGGCGAACTGAAGGCCTATTGCGACGAGGTTCTGCTGCCTTCCATGCGCGCCGTATCGCCGGAGGCGGATATCGTCACCCATGTCATCGGCGAGGTCGCCGGGCTTGAGCCTGTGCCGGTGAACGAGGCGCGGGAGATCGTCTCGGCTCTCACCGGCCGGCACGAATGCGATGTCGTTCCCTTCGGAACCGAGGCCGGCCTCTTCCAGGCCTATGGCATGTCCGTGGTGGTTTGCGGACCGGGCTCCATCGAGCAGGCGCACAAACCCGACGAATTCGTCTCGGAGGACCAATTGCAAGCCTGCCTGAACATGCTATCGGGCTTGGTGCGGAAGCTTGAAGCATGACCCGGAGCAGATAGGGGGCGTTTGGTGGCGGAGGAATGGAGGCGCGAAACGGGAGGCCGCAGGACGAGCGCGGCACGCGAACGTTTCGAGCGCATCTATCACACGCTTCGTGACCGCATCTGCCTGCTCGACTATCCGCCCGACACACGTCTCAGCGAGGAAGCGCTCGCCGAGGAATTCGGCATCAGCCGCACGCCGCTCCGGCGTGTTCTCGGTTTGCTGGAAGCGCAGGGGCTGCTGAAATCGGTGCAAGGCGTGGGCACTATCGTGACCGATGTCGATCTCGATGAACTGGCGCAGGTCTATCAGTTGCGCATGGAGCTTGCCGAATTGCTCGGTAAGCTTTCGCCCGTCATGCCGGACGAGGAAACGCTGGCGCTCTTTCGCGCCCATCACAAGCGCAGCCTTGGCCTGATCGATAAGCCCGACCCCCGCACCTTTGCCCGGCTCAACATGGATTTCCTGCAGGCTCTTCTGCTCATCACCGGCAACGAGCCGCTGCGGGACATTTCCGAGCGGCTTTATTTCCAGACGACTCGCATCTGGCTCAAGCTGACGGCGCATATGGACATCGCGGAGGAAGTCGCCGTCTTCTCGCGCGAGATCGGCGACATTCTGGCGGCCGTCGAAATCGGCGATCTTGAAGCCGCGGGCTATATCCGCCGCTCGCACATTTCCATGAGCTTCACGCGGTTGAAAAAGCTGACGATCTGAATAGCGTCAGGGCCGCTGATATTTGATGAACGGCGTTTTCTTCGCCACCCGGTCGTAGAGCAGCCGGGCGGTGTGGTTGAACTCCTGCGTCATCCAGTAGACGGCCGCGGCATCGCGCTTGTCGGCGACGGCATAGACGGCCTCGATCAGCGCCCGCCCGACACCTTTGCCGCGCATTTCCGGATCGGCATAGAGATCCTGGAGATAGCAATTGTTCTTTTCCGACCAGCAGGTCCGATGGAAGATGTAATGCACAAGGCCGACTGGCTTACCGTCGACGACGGCCAGCATGCCTTTCGGCTCGTATTCGCCGTCGGTGAAGAGACGCGCCCAGGTGGAAGCGTAGACGCTCTCCGGCACCGTCGCCTTGTAGAAGGTGAGATAGGCGGTCCACAGCCGCCGCCATTCCGGCAGGTCGGACGCCTCGATCGGTCGAATGGTAACGTCGGTCATTTGGCTTGCTCCTTGTTCCCCGGCTCTCCGCTACGGCTCCGGGCGTTCCTCACCCTTGTCGTCGTGCCATGAAGGCGAGGCGCTCAAAAAGATGCACGTCCTGTTCGTTCTTGAGGAGCGCCCCGTGCAGCCTCGGCAGCATGTTTTTGGGATCGGTCCTCAAGTCTTCGGGCGCAATATCGTCGGCAACGAGCAGCCGGATCCAGTCGAGCGCTTCCGATGTCGAGGGCTTCTTCTTCAGACCTGGCACCTCGCGCACCTCGTAGAACTGCATCAGTGCCGCCCGCACCAGCGCCTGCTTGATGCCGGGATAGTGGACATCGACGATCTTCTGCAACGTCTCCATGTCGGGAAAGCGGATATAGTGGAAGAAACAGCGGCGCAGGAAAGCGTCAGGCAGTTCCTTCTCGTTGTTGGACGTGATGATGACGATCGGCCGTTGCCGCGCGCGGATGGTTTCGCCGGTCTCGTAGACGAAGAATTCCA
>SCRB01000979.1 GCA_004299545.1 Rhizobiaceae bacterium | reverse complement strand
CTTCCATGAAAATCGCTATCAATGGCGCCGGGGTCGCCGGTCCGGCGCTCGCCTACTGGCTGCATCGCAACGGCCATGAGCCGACCTTGATCGAACGGGCACCGGCGCTCCGGACAGGCGGATACGTGATCGATTTCTGGGGCGTAGGCTATACGGTGGCGGAGAGGATGGGCTTGCTGCCGGACGTGCTGAGGGCCGGCTATTCGTTCCACGAACTGCGCTTTGTCGACGACCAGGGGCATTGGGAGGGCGGCTTTTCGGTCGACGTCTTCCAGAAAACGACCCAGGGACGGCTGACCAGCATACCACGCGGCGATCTGGCCTCCGTTATCTACAAGGCTGTCGAGGGCAAGGTCGAAACCCTGTTCGGCAGCAACATCCGCGCCATCGACGAGCATGAAGACGGCGTGGACGTGACGTTCGATGACGGGTCCAGCCGTGACTTCGATCTCGTCGTCGGCGCCGACGGCCTGCATTCACGCGTGCGCAAGCTGGTCTTCGGGCCAGAGGAAGAATTCGCGAAGGACCTAGGATACCGCGTCGCGACCTTCATGATCGACGGCTACCGGCCGCGCGACGAAGGTCTTTATGTCCTCCACGGCGTTCCCGGGCGGCAATGCGCGCGGCTTTCCCTCAGGAACGACCGAACGGCGTTCCTCCTCGTTTTCCGCGCCGACCTGATGCAGGGTCCCGAACCGGCGAGCACGGCGGAAACACGGGCGCTCCTCAGAACCATATATGGCGGCATGGGATGGGAATGTCCGCAAATCCTCGACGCCATGTGGGATGTGAGCGACATCTATTTCGATCATGTCAGCCAGATCAAGATGCCTGTCTGGTCGAAAGGCCGGACGATTCTCATCGGCGATGCCGCAGCGTCGGTCTCGCTCCTCGCAGGGGAGGGAACGGGCCTCGCGCTGGCCGAAGCCTACGTCCTGGCCGGAGAGCTGGAGCGCGCGAAAGGAGACCATGTCCAGGCATTCCGGACTTATGAGGAGCTGCTGCGGCCCTTCCTGAAAGACAAGCAGAAAGCGGCGGAGAGTTTCGCCTCTTCGGTCGTGCCCGAAACCCGGTTCGGCATGTGGATCCGCAACCAGGCGACCAAAATCATGCGCCTGCCGAAAATGACCGAGATGCTGATGGGCGGGACGATGCGCGACGATTTCGACCTGCCGGATTACGGCAATGCCGCAGAACCTACCGGCCTTGCCGTTCCAACCGGTCGATGAACCATTGCGTCAGGCGGGTCCAGACCTGGTCCTTCTCGCCTGAATCCTCGCAACCGTGATCGAGATTCGGGTTGTCGTTGACCTCGATGACATAGACGCCTTCCGCCGTCTCCTTGATATCGACGCCATAGAGGCCGTCGCCGATGCAGCGCGCCGCTTTCACGGCGATGTCGACCACTTCCGCGGGTGTGTCCCCAAGCGTGAAGGAACGGAAGCCGCCTTCGTCGGGCTTGCCGTTGCGGTCGTGGTTGACGATCTGCCAGTGCTTCTTGGCCATCAGATACTGGACCGAGAAGAGCGGCTCGCCACCCAGAACGCCGATGCGCCAGTCATATTCGGTCGGCAGGTATTTCTGCGCGATGAGCAGGTCGGAATCCTCCAGCCACTGATCCGCGAGTTTCTTCAGGGCTTCGAAGGTCGCCGCCTTCTTGACGCCGCGCGAAAAGGCGCTGTCGGGAATCTTCAGGACGATCGGAAAGTCGAGCGCCTCGGCGGCCCGCTCGCAATCCCCTCCGCCCGCTATCATCACGGTCGGCGGAACGGGCACTTTGTTATGGGCCATCAGTTCGTTGAGATAGACCTTGTTGGTGCAGCGGATCATCGACAGCGGATCGTCGATGACCGGCATACCCTCCTGCTGGGCGCGCCGCGCGAAGCGATAGGTGTGATTGGAGATCGACGTCGTCTCGCGAATGAAGAGCGCATCGTAATTGGCGAGTTTCGGCAGATCCTTCCTGGTGATCGGCTCGACCTCGACGCCCATCTTCTCGGCGATGCGCGACCAGTGTTTCAGAGAGGATATGCGCGAGGGCGGAAGCTCTTCATGCGGGTTGACGAGGGTGGCGAAGGAGTAGCGGGACGGAGTCCTTGCCTTCTTGTCGCGCCATTCCCTGTTCGTATAGGTGTCGAGGTCAGCCAGAAAGCGAGTCTTTTCGTCGGGCGACATGCGTGCGATCGGCATGAACGCGATCCGACGGATCGATGCCCACTCTCCATCGCGGATCACGACCTCCAGTGCCGGTGCGCGGAACCAGTCGAAGAGAAGGCGTGCGAAACGGTCCCAGGCCTTCCCTGGCCCGTTGCCGAAGAATATCCTGACAGTCTCGGGGAAGATTCCGCCCACTTCCTTGCGGCATTTGTTCAGTGCCTGTTCAAGTTCCGGCAGCGCGTTCTCGTAAAGCTTGCGCTCGGAAAGATCGATCATCGTCTCGACCGAGGGGATGACCTTGTGCCCACGGGAACTCGCCAGCAGCGAGGCATAATAGCCGCGGCTCTGATAGGCGTAGCTGCTCGAAAGGTTGATGACCTTCGGCCTCTGCCCCCTGAAAAGCGACGGATGGGCGAGATAATCCCTGTTGGTGATGATCTTGTGGGGGGTCGCGAACTGATCGATGTCGTTTTGTCTGCCTGTCAGGATGACCCAGCTCATTTTCCCTCTCGCTTCCCGAGAACCACCGCAGCGCGAAGCCCCTGCCTTCCGAACTGCGCCATAGCCATGAAAATCGAATACGGCACAGGAATGTTCGCCGCATCGGCGGCGGTCTCCCCACGTTCATCCTCGACCCACGGATCGTGCAGTATGATGTGGTTGCCGTCGTCGCCGATCGCAAGCACCCAATGCGGCACCCTCTTGCCGAACATGAGGAAACCACTGACCAGAACCACCACGAGCTTGCCGCGCGCCAGCGCGTCGCGCATGTCGTCGATGGTGAAGCCACGATATTCGACAGGAATGCGATAGTGCTCCGTGCGATTGCGGAAATCGACCTGCGCCAGTTCCATCACCCGGCGCTTCTCCTCGCTCCTCACCGACTGCAGAAAAAGAGCGCCGTAGAAGGAAACGAATATTTCCGCATCCATGCCGTTCTCGTAAGCGGAGACCGCAAGGCCGAAAGGCTCGCAGCCTCCCGGCCCCGACATCATGAAGATGGTCGTCGCCTCCCGCCACAACCGCACCTCCATGACCGCGTCCGGCACGAAAGCCGGATCGAAGGCCGCCTTCGCCATCATCAGGCAGGCGGGGCCGCAGGTGAATTCCTCGGTCTGCTCGTAATAGGGAACCTTCGTGGTGAAGGGAGCGCCGCCGCGCAGCATCCGCTGATAGCGTAACGCAGCCTCCCCGTCCTCGTAGTAATCGGGCTCGCGACCGGTCCGGTGGTAACCGCGCGCTTTATAAAGCGATATGGCCGGGCCGTTATCCTCCCGGACCTCGAGCCGCAGGATCAGCCGATCTTTCTCGAAGGCGGCGCTTTCGGCCGCGTCGAGAAGGGCACTACCGAGACCGGAGCGCCCCGACGCCGGATCGACAGCGATCGAATAAAGACGCGCGACGCCGCTGCCACGGCGGAAAAGCACCATGCAATAGCCGACGATCGCTCCGTCCCGCCCGGTTTCGTTCCGAACAGCGACCAGCGTCTCCGTCGTCGGGCTTTCCACCGCCTGGCGAAAGGAACGGCGCGACAGGCGGTCCGTGG
>SCRB01000978.1 GCA_004299545.1 Rhizobiaceae bacterium | reverse complement strand
TCCACTTGTTCCTGGGGTCGATCAAGGTCCATATCGAGAAGCTCAGTGGAAGGCCAAATCCGCAGAAGATGACCACCCCGACGGCCATCATTGCAGTCCGGGGGACAATGTTCAGCGTATTCGTCGATGAGACCGACGCTACGCTTGTCGCGGTGGATGAAGGCACAGTCGCGGTCGCGAATCGTCGTACTCCATCCGAGGAAGTACTCTTGCATGGAGGGCAGCGAGTCTGGGTTCGCGGCGCTCAACCACCGGCCAGGGCACAGGCTTTCCGTGGCCGCTCGGAGCGTGCCGACCTTATACCCGGACAGGATTCTGGGCGCGGAATGAGCGATCTAGCGGACCCGATGTCGGCTAGTGGCTCCTCCCACGGCATGGGAGGAATGGGCGGAATGTCCGGACGCCCGGGTCCGCCGCATTAGGAGCAGCAAGTGAAAGCACGACTGATGTCTCTTCTTTTCGCGTCTGTCCTGCCGCTCTGTCTATCTGGTCAAACAAGCAACCCCGACATCGAATCGGAGATCAGGAAGATCGATGCGCTCACGACCGATCCCGACATAAAGCTCGTTGTGGTCGCCGCCATCGCCGATCATCTCAAGGTTCATCGCAATCACCTTATCCTGCTTCGAAAAGAGACCGGCCAATCGTACGGCGGCATACTGGTGTCCGCCCTGCGCGAGCGCGGAATGGAGGATGGCGAAATCCTGCGCCAACTCCGCATGACGAACCGCGAAATCAGCCGTCGGCTGGATACTTCCAGGGCGCCCCAGGGCGACACAACGCGGCCGCGCCCTGTGCTATTCGTGAGCACTGCCGCGGATCACAACTCGGCCGGGACTTTCTATTCGCTTGTCCCGGAGATTGGAATCGATTCCCATCGCGCGTCCCTTGTGTTTGGCATTCCGTATTACCGGACGTTCGCGACGAACGTCGCCGCTGGAGGGGTTGGGGACGCATATCTGTCCGGTTTTCTCAGAGGACGGGCAGCGGGATTCGACCTCAGTGCGACCATCAATATTGGCGTGCCGACCGGCGACCCGAACAAAGGGCTCGGTGCAGGCCAGGTGACCGCCGACGCGACCGCAACAGTTGCCCGCCGGTATGAGTTCACTCGCCCGTGGCTCTCCGCGGGATTCACCAATTCCGTATTCAACAACGTCGGGTATCAGCGACCCTACATCGCCGACGGCAACGCTGCCCATTTCTCAGGAGGGTTGGATCTTTCCGTTGGCCGAAGGTTCACCATGGGCTTTGTCGGCTATGCGCTTCGCCCGACCGGCGCTCAGACCGTGCACAGCCAAACGATGGCAACCAATATGGCCGGTGGCAGTTCCGTGCCGGGGTCCGGCGGCATGATGCCCGGAGGGCCCATGATGCCCGGGATGGGCGGTCCGAACGGAGCCGGAACGCCGGCGGACGGTTCGATGCCTTTCTACGATCGGGCACAGGAAACTGTGGTCAGCGCGGATGAACTTCAAGACTACGGCGCCTCGGCTTGGCTGTCGATCCGGCTTCATCCGGGGTTGTCTCTCAACGTCGGGACCGCCAGAAGTGTTCCGTTCCACCTCACGACTGCGCGCGTGGGACTCGGAATCGATGTT
>SCRB01000977.1 GCA_004299545.1 Rhizobiaceae bacterium | reverse complement strand
CTTGCGTGGTCGTCGTCCGCGCTCGCCTGCGGCGGGACCTCGGCCGGCAAGCCGGGCCTTTCGGTGTCGGCCTCGGCAAACGCCGCGATCGCGTCGCGCATCTCCATCTCGAACGCGTCGACGGGGATGTTTTCGTGACCGTCCGCCACTTCGTCGACGACCGGCTCGTCTTCCGACACCCCGGCGGGCGCGACGGGGGCAATTTCCTCCGCGGCGGCGAATGCCGCTTCCGCCGGAATTTCCGGAGGCCGCGCTTCGACCGGAGCAACCGGAGACGAGACGCGCTGCTGCTGCCTCATTCCCGGAACCACGGGGGTGGCGCGCGAGAAAAGATCAAGCGAGGAATAAAAGCGCGCCGCACCCTCCAGCCGGCGAGGCATGTTCAAAGGCATAACCGCAGAAGGTTCGGCCGCCGGAGCGGAGCCGTGCGGCAGACCGAAGGTGTCGGTCGATGGCTCGCTCCCCAACGCCGCGAGAACGGCAAAGGGGTCGCCGGGCTCCTCGATATTCTCGCTTCGGGACAAGGGCTCGGGAGAAGCAGCCTGCTCCGGCTCGATGCGGTCGTCCGTTGCCCTCTCTTCCGACGCAGGCTCGAAAGCCGCGGGAACCGAAGGAACTTCGCTATTGTCGGCCCACTCCGGAGCAGTCGTTCCAAAAACCGTCGAACGAGGTTCCGGTGATGCCGACATATCGAGGGAAGCCTCCGAAACGGAGGCCTCGGGCAGGTCAGCCTCGTCCTCGTTTGCCCGGAAGCGGGCGGCATCCTCACCTGCGGGCGTCGGCGTCGTATAGGACGTACGAATCTCGTAAACCTGAGCGGGTCCCGAAAAAGACGATCCGGATCGGTAGCCGGCATCCGACAGCATATTTTTCAGGCTCTCGGCAAACTCCGCACCCCGGTCTTCCACGGTGTCTTCAACGACGCTTTCCACAACGGACGGCTCACGGGAACCGGTCTCCGCGGAATACGCTACACTGGAAGGCGTATTGCTCTCCGAAACGACGGCCTCGTCCACGCGTGGCAGGAAAGCCTCTTCCTCGCCTGTGCCGCCCCCGCTTGTATCGTCGGCAAGAGCGGGAACGTCGCTTTCCTCGCCCAATTCCTGCTGGAAAGCGGAGGTCAGCGCGTCTTCGAGATCCTCGGTCGGTTGTGGCGCAACGGCTGGCTGTTCCAGCCGGGCATCCGCCTCGTCAGAGACTTGCCGATGCAAATCCGCAAGGGAAGGCTCGGCTTGCTGGAGGGCGTCGTGCCGGTGCGGGTCCGCCTCGCCGAACTCGCCCATCAATTCTTTTTCGAGATCGATCTGGAAATCGTCTTCCGGACGCGGCGTCGGTTGAATCCGGGGGTCGAAACCCATGATCCTCGTCAGCTCCGCAAACGGATCGCTTTCGCCGAAGCCCTGCTCGCCCACCGCCTTCAACTGAGGTTTGTTTGCCATGCTTGTCCCACTCACACACATATGGACGCCGGCGACGTCGCGCTTTTTCGGCCGTTACCAAGCCAATGTGGGTAAATGGTGACAAGCTCCCTGTACCGCCTTAGCGCATTTCATGGGGCGCGTCAGCCCCGATGAGCGCCAAACCTGAGGATAAAACCTCCAGTACGGCTTGCACCAGACCCAGCCTGGCATTCGTCAATTCTGGGTCGTTAACCTTAACAAAACGTAAGTCCGGTGAGTCCGTGCCGCGATTCCATAGCGCATGGAAGGCGCTGGCCAGGTCGTAGAGGTAGAAAGCCAGCCTGTGAGGCTCCTGTGCCTCGGCCGCATTTTCGATGAGGCGAGGATATTCGGCGAGTTTGCGGACAAGCCCGACCTCCGCGTCGTCGGCGAGACGGTGAAGCGCCTTTTTCATCGCCGCACGATCCCCGACCGGCGCGGCCAAATGCTCCCTCGCCTGCCGGAAAACCGAATGGCAGCGCGCCGAAGCATATTGCACGTAGAACACCGGATTGTCTTTCGACTGCTCGGTCACGCGGGCAAAATCGAAATCGAGCGGCGCATCGCTCTTGCGGTAGAGCATCATGAAGCGGACCGGATCGCGGCCGACCTCGTCGATGACATCGCGGAGCGTCACGAATTCCCCGGCCCGCTTGGACATGCGCACCGGTTCTCCATCGCGGAAGAGCTTGACCAGTTGGCACAACAGGACCGTGAGTTTCACCCGCCCGCCGGAGATGGCGTCGGCCAGCGCCTCCAGGCGCTTGACGTAGCCGCCGTGATCGGCGCCCAGGACGTAGATCAATTCGTCGAAACCGCGATCGATCTTGTCCTTGAGGTAGGCGACGTCCGCGGCGAAATAGGTGTAGGAGCCGTCGGACTTCACCAGCGGACGGTCGATGTCGTCGCCGATCTCCGTCGAACGGAAGAGCGTCTGCTCCCTGTCCTCCCAGTCCTCCGGCTTCTGTCCCTTCGGCGGCGGCAGCTTGCCCTTGTAGACGTAGCCCTTGAGGGTCAGGTCGTTGATGGCGGAGCGAATCGCCCCAGCGCCGCTGGCGTGGAGGGTGCGTTCCGAGAAGAAGACGTCATGATGCACGTTGAGCGCGTCGAGATCGGCGCGGATCATCGCCATCATGGCGTCGATGGCACGGTCGGAGACAAGCGCGATCGCCTCCTCTTCCGGCATCTGAAGGAGATCGCGGCCGAATTCCCTCGCCAGCGCCTGCCCGACCGGAACGAGGTAGTCGCCGGGGTAAAGACCGGCCGGGATCTCGCCGATCTCGTCGCCGAGCGCTTCGCGGTAACGCAGGACCACGGAACGGGCGAGAACGCCGATCTGCGCGCCGGCGTCGTTGATGTAATATTCCTTGGTGACCTGATAGCCGGCGAAGCCGAGCAGGTTGGCGAGCGCGTCGCCTACGACCGCGCCACGGCAATGGCCGACATGCATCGGGCCTGTCGGGTTGGCCGAAACATATTCGACGTTGATTTTCCGACCGGCGCCGAGCGTCGAACGGCCGTAGTCCTCTCCGAGATCGAGCATTTCGCCCAGGCGCGCCTGCCAGAAGGCGTGGCTGAGCCTCAGATTGACGAAGCCCGGTCCCGCCACCTGCGTTTCGGCAATGTCCGGATCGCCCGCAAGGGCCTCTGCGATACGCGCTGCAAGGGTGCGCGGATTCTCGCCCACCGCCTTCGACAGCACCATGGCGGCATTGGTCGCGATATCTCCGTGAGTTGCGTCCCGCGGCGGTTCGGTGACAATGCGCCCGAGTTCGAGCGATGCTCCGCTTGTCGTCTTTAGATCAAGCTGTTCTATGGCTTTCTTGATCCGATCATTGAAATCGGTGAATATGTTCATTGATCTCTGCCCGCGCGGAGGTAAAGGGGCCGATTCCGCGGCATTGGCTTCGCGGCCGCCCGGTCCCTGTTTCACAAGTCGCTGCCGCCTATCCCAAATCGGGTGTCTGGTCAAACAGACGCCGGTGCTCCTTGATGGCATAGGTATCGGTCATTCCGGCGAGGAAATCCGCGACATGCCTTGCCTTGATGCGGTCTCCCGACTGGTCGAGGCCTTCGCGCCACCCTTCCGGCATGGTCCGCGGATCGGCGAAATAGGCGTCGAACAGATCACGGACGATCCGTTCCACCTGGCGCCTGACGGCGAGCACGTTCGGATGACGGTAGAGATTGGTGATGAGAAAGGCCTTCAGCCCCTTTTCGTTTTCCTCCATTTCGCTCGAAAAGCGGATGAAAGAACCGGACGCCGCATGGACATCCTCCACGCTTTGCGGCTTTTCCTTTTCCAGCCGCGCGGAGGCGGTACGGATGACATCCTCCACCATGCCGGTGATCTGGCGGCGCATCAGTTCATGACCTGTCCTGACCGGATCGAGGCCGGGATACAGAGTGCGCACATAGGCGAGGATCGGCGCCGAAAGCGGTGCGTCATCGAGCATTTCCAGCGTCAGCAGGCCGGAGCGCAGGCCATCGTCGATATCGTGCGTATCATAGGCGATATCGTCGGCGATGGCGGCGCATTGCGCCTCGATGCCGGCGAAACGGTCCAGTTCGAGATCCTGCAATTCGCAATAATCGAGGATCGAGCGCGGGACGGGTCCGGAAAGCCCTCGTCCCTGCCGGTCGGTGAGTGGGCCGTTGTGCTTCACGAGGCCCTCCAGCGTCTCCCAGGAAAGGTTCAGGCCGTCGAATTCGGCATAGCGCCGCTCAAGCCGAGTCACGATGCGCAACGACTGGGCGTTATGGTTGAATCCGCCCCACCGTGCCATCTTGTCGTTCAGGGCATCTTCCCCGGTATGACCGAAGGGTGTGTGGCCGAAATCGTGGACGAGCGCGACGGCTTCCGCCAGATCTTCGTCGCATCGGAGCGCACGGGCAAGCGCACGGGCGATCTGTGCGACTTCAATCGTATGGGTCAACCGCGTCCTGTAGTGATCGCTTTCATGGGCCACGAACACCTGGGTCTTGTGTTTCAGGCGCCGGAATGCGGTGGAATGGATGATCCTGTCGCGGTCGCGCTGAAACGGCGTGCGGGTCGGGCTCTCGGCCTCCGCAACAAGGCGGCCAAGGCTTTCGGCCGGGTCCGACGCCCACGGCGCCCTCGGCCGGTAGCCGAAGCCGATGGATTCCAGACCGTCTCGCATCGATGCCGCCGTTGACTTGTACCGCTCTGCTTCATACCTATTGAGCGGATGGAAATGCAAGTTTGCCGATGAGGCGGGATCGATGGGCGCGGACGCCAGGATAGCCATGAACAATGTCGAGGTCACGGAAGAGGCGGCGCGCCGCATCGTGAAAATCCTTGCCGCCGAGCCGGACAAGAATGCGCTTCGCGTCTCGGTCGAGGGCGGCGGATGCTCGGGATTCTCCTACAAATACGACCTCGTCGGCGACCGCCACGGAGACGATGTCGCCATCGAGCGTGACGGAGCCACGGTCCTCATCGACGAATTGTCGCTCGTCTATATGGGCGGCTCGGTCATTGATTTCGTCGATGACCTGATGGGCCAGTCCTTCCAGATAAAGAACCCTAACGCCATTGCCTCCTGCGGTTGCGGGACCAGCTTTTCCGTTTAGATCCGGCTACCTCTTCAAAAAAGAACCGGCAGCATCCGCCGCCGGCTCCTTTGGTGCGCGAGTATGAGCCGTCAGGTATGGCTCGGATAGTCCCTGTCATGGCGATGGTCGCGATGGTGATGGCGATCCCAATCGTGGTGATCGCGATGGTGGCGATAAGCCGGATAGAGATCCCTGTGATGGCGCGGCTCGACCAGCATGTAGCGGCGGTCGTGATGATGATGGTGATGCCTCGGCACGACGATCACTTCGTTATGGTGGCGATGATGGTGCCGATGGCCGGTTTCGACAATGACCGATTGCGCACTGGCGGTGCCGACAAGGAACAATGTCGCTATTCCGGCGAGCAGAATCTTCTTCATTTTATCTTCTCCTGACAGAACTCGGCCCTTCTTGCTGCCAAACGCATGCAATCGGATTTGGTTTCCGATATGACATTTCCCTATGAGCGAACCTGCTGCCCGGGGGACGATTCGGGTTGTGGCGATCCGGCCGAGAACGGAGGAATTGCAGACCTTGATGAAGATCGCAACCTGGAACATCAACGGCGTGAAGGCCAGACTGGAAAATCTTCTCCTCTGGCTGAAGGAAAGCAATCCCGACATCGTCTGCCTGCAGGAAATCAAGTCGGTCGACGAACAATTTCCGCGCATCGAGATCGAAGCCCTCGGCTACCATGTGGAGACGCATGGCCAGAAAGGATTCAACGGTGTCGCGCTCTTGTCCAAAAGACGGTTCGACGAGGTCAATCGTGGGCTCCCCGGAGACGGAAGCGACGAGCAGGCACGTTTCATCGAAGGCGTGATCTCGACCGAGAGCGGCGGCGTCGTGCGCGCCGTTTCCCTTTATCTGCCGAACGGCAATCCCATAGACACGCAAAAATTCCCCTACAAGCTCGCCTGGATGGCGCGCCTGGAGACATGGGCGGCGGAACGGCTGATGCTGGAGGAGCCGCTGGTGCTCGCCGGAGACTACAACGTCATCCCCGAGCCAAAGGACGCGAAGACCCCCGAGGCCTGGGTCGGAGACGCCCTTTTCCAACCTGAAAGCCGCCGTGCCTTCAGGCGGCTGGAGAACCTGGGATTCCAGGATGCGGTCCGGGCTACCAGCGACGAAAGCGGCGTCTACACCTTCTGGGACTACCAGGCCGGCGCCTGGCAAAAGAACAATGGCATCCGCATCGACCATCTGATGCTTTCGCCCGAGGCAACGAACAGATTGCTGACCGTCTCGATCGAAAAGCATGTGCGTTCATGGGAGAAGCCGTCAGACCACGTCCCGGTCTGTGCGCAACTGGCCTTTTAGGGCATGATCCGGAAAAGTGGACACCGGTTTTCCGAAAAGATCATGCTCGGACAAAGAGATAAGAGCATGACGCGATTCAAACTGATCGCATCATGCTCTAGGAACGGATATCCGTTGTTCCGAAGCTGCTATTTCTGCGCGGTTTCGGCGCCGTTGGCCCAGATCGTATCCGCCAGCGCAATCGCCGTGCGCCTGTCGCTTTCGCCCGAAAGCGCGAAGGCCTCTTCCTGCATATTGCGGATCCATGGCCGGTCATCGGGCGAACAATGCGTCAGGGCCGCGGTCATCATGGCCAGGCCGCGCACTGTCCTGCCAGCCTGGAAAAGAATGTTACCAAGCAAGGCCTGCGCTCCCGCATGGCCCTTTTCGGCCGCGAGCTGGAGCCAGCGCGCAGCCTGCCTGACACTCTTCTTCACTCCCTCTCCGTAGAGATACATCTTGCCCAGTTCGAACTGCGCCGCCGGGTTGCGATAGGTCGCCGCGGCGCGCATGTAATAGTCCTGCGCCGTGCCCAGGTTCGGCTTCACCGGCGTATCGGGGATACCCGTTCTGTAATACCCGGCCAGCGCCACCAGCGCATCGGAGACATAGCTGTCGTCGGGAGTCCCCGGTTCGACATCGTCCTGAACAATCCGGTTGAAGAATTTGAAGGCTTCGTAGTCATTGCGGGCGACGCCGTCGCCTTCCGCATACATATGCGCCAGCTTCCAGCTCGCGCCGACCTGCCCGTTGTCCGCCGCATAGCGATAAGCCTCGATCGCCTCGGCCTTATGGCCATGCTTATAGGCGGAAAAGCCGAAACGGAAGACGGCCCATGGGCTGGATTTCTGCTTTTCGAAATTCTTTTCGTCAAAAGCGTGCGCCGTGCCGATGCCGGCCATGATCGCGCCCGCAAGAACCATCATGAGAGTCAGCGACCGGAAGGAGATCGAAACGATCCCCGGCGGTCCGTCTGCTACAGCGCTGCTGCGCCCGGACTCCCCCCCTGCACCCGCGTGCAGAAGCCCGGCCATTGAACTCACTCTCGTGCCCATAACCATCCCTGCCGTGCCATCTCACGGCAAATCTCGTCACGACATGTTCTGTGAACTCTGTCTCGACGCCTGTTTTGGGTGCGCCGGGTTTATGGCGCAAAATGGGCAATTCTTCCCCTCCCGATGTACAGCCGTTGCTTAGCGGAAAAGTGTTGCGGAATCGTCACAATTCCCCAACGGGGCGGACAATATTCAGCGAGAACAACCAGATCCCGGCCGTAGGCGACGGACTGATAACGAAGGATTAGATGATTAGCGCCAGTGCGTTATCGAGAAATCTTCAAAGGCGAGTGAAACCCTTTCTGCTCTTCCTCCAGCGGATGGTCGTCCGGCCCGATGACGATCTCCACCATGTCGCTTCCTTGGCGCTTCTGGTCGCCACCTCCGCAATCGCCCCCGAAGCCCGGGTCCATTATGCAGCCTGCATTATTCTGATTGCGTGAGGCTTCACATGACAACAGCCCTTCCTCTGGCCGATCCCGTGGCCGCCACGGAGCGGTCGCGACGCGGCGGCCGCGCAGGCAAGCGCGCCGGGGCTTCGGGGCATTTCGACCAGCCTCCGTTCCGGCAACATCGCATTCCCTTCGAACCCACCCGCATCGTCTCCGACGACGAACTGGAATCGATCCACCTCGCCTCCCTGAGAGTGCTCAGGGAAATCGGCCTCGACGTGCTGCACGACGAAGCGCGCGCCATCATGAAGAAGAACGGCGCCGACGTGAAGGCGGGAGAACCGCGCGTCCGCTTCGACGCGGATATGATCCTGGAATGGGTTGCGCACGCCCCGTCGGAGTTCACCCTTCACGCGCGCAATCCCGCCCATAATCTATCTTTCGGGGGCAGCAACATCATCCTGGCGCAGATGGCCTCAGCGCCGAACTGTTCCGATACGGACAATGGCCGCCGCCCGGGCAACCAGGTAGATTACCGCAACTTCCTCAAGCTCGCGCAGATGCACAACATCCTGCAATGCACCGGCGGCTACCCGGTCGAGCCGATCGACGTCCACCCGTCGATCAGGCATCTGGAATGCCTGCGGGATCTCGCGACGCTGACTGACAAGGTGTTCCATATCTATTCGCTCGGCAAGGAACGCAATGTCGACGGGATCGAGATCGCCCGGATCGCGCGCGGCATTTCGCGCGAGCAGCTGGAGCACGAGCCGTCCTGCTTTACCGTCATCAACACCAATTCCCCGCTCAGACTCGACATTCCGATGATGGAGGGGATCATCCAGATGGCGAGCGCGGGACAGTGTGTAATCGTCACGCCCTTCACGCTGGCAGGCGCCATGGCGCCGGTGACGATTGCGGGTGCCGTCGTCGAACAAAACGCCGAGGCGCTCGCCGGTATCGCCTTTTCGCAGATGATCCGGAAAGGCACGCCCGCCGGCTATGGCGGTTTCACCTCCAACGTCGATATGAAGTCGGGGGCGCCGGCCTTCGGTACGCCGGAATATATGAGATCACAGCTTCTCGGCGGCCAACTCGCCCGCCGCTACCACCTGCCCTATCGGACATCGAACACTTGTGCCGCCAACACGGTTGATGCACAGGCCGCCTATGAAAGCGTCTTTTCGCTGTGGGGTGCGATTCAGGGCGGCGGCAATTTCATGATGCACGGCGCCGGCTGGCTGGAAGGCGGCCTGCGCTGCTCCTACGAGAAGATGATCCTCGACATCGACCTGTTGCAGATGGTGGCGGAGTTCCTGACGCCGCTCGACCTGTCGGAAGACGCGCTTGCGATCGAGGCGATCCGCGATGTCGGGCCGGGCGGGCATTTCTTCGGCACCCCGCATACGCAGGCGCGCTACAAGACCGCCTTTTACGCGCCGGTCCTTTCCGACTGGCGCAATTACGAAAGCTGGATGCAGGCAGGCGCGCCGACCGCGATGGAGAAGGCGAACCGCCTGTGGAAAGAGCGGCTGGCGATGTACGAGGAACCCTATATGGACCCCGCCATCCGCGAGGAACTGAATGAATTCGTCGACCGCCGCATCGTCGAGGGCGGCGCACCGACGGATTTTTGAAGGATATTGAGGTTGGCGAGGAGTACCCCCCCTTCGTCACGGGCCATGGCCCGCGACACCTCCCCTCCGCTTCGCGGGGTGGAGG
>SCRB01000976.1 GCA_004299545.1 Rhizobiaceae bacterium | reverse complement strand
CTTGATCGGTTCCTGATCAAGGCTGCCCGGGAACCGTCGAGCGAAACAGAAGAGGAGGCACGCCTGGCTGCGTAAGGTCTTAGGCGTCTTCGGAGAGACCATGGTTGGATCGGATCGAACGTATGCCCCTCAAGTCACTCGATGACATTCTTCAGCCCGACCCGCGTTTCGCCCACCTGTGCGTCGTTGCAGACGGCGTCGCCCGGCGCATGACGCTTGCTGATCATCATGGAGCGATCGCGAACATCAATCTCAGCGAGACCGCGCCGGACGAGGTCCGCGCGGCTTTCGACCGTGCCCGCAACACCATCATCTACGCCTTCTTCGACTATGATCTGTTCGTCGTTGGCGAGGTGCAAGCTTTTGGCGCGTTCGAGCTGGCGCTGAAACACCTCCTCAACGGCCATGGCGGCGCCTCGCGGGGCACGCTGCGCAATCTCGTGGACAGGGCTAGGAAAGGCGGCTTGCTTCCCGCGCTCACGCCGGGGGCCAATGCCCTTTCCGATCCGATCGAAGCGCTCATCGCCCTGCGCAATGGGCTTTCCCACGGCACCTCGGACATCCATTCACCCGGGATGGCGTTGGAGATAGTGGAGGCTTGCGCGTTTTGGATCACCCACCTTTATCCGCCTGCGCTTTAAGCGGCCGCCCAAGACCTCGATTGCCGGCTATCGCCAGCCGGACTAGCGCTCACTGCGAGCCTCGCGAATTACTCACTCAGTTCACCACTGCAAGCTCACATGCTCACAAGCCGCTTTAGATTCTGGAGGATCGCGCCCTCGGTAGCCTCCGGCGACAGATTCCGCACGATCGCCAATTCGCCGACTGTATGCCGAACGTCGCGCGGCCGGAGCGGCCGTCCGTCCCGTTCCACGAACGGGCCGTCGGTTTCGGTGACCAGACGGTCGAGTGGAAGGCTTCCAACTAAGTTCCGGTGCTTCGGCGATCGCAGCATCTCACCGTTGATGGAGAAATAGCAGCCGAGAGCGACTGCGCGGCTTGCTTCTGCCGCCGTGCCCGTAAACCAGTGCAGGACAACGCGACCACGGTCCTGCGGCAGCGCACGTTCGATATGGTTGAGCACTTTGCTTGCCGTGCGGATGCTGTGAACGGTCAATATTTTTCCGCCCTGTTCAGCGCAGGCGCGCAGGACGCGTTCAAACACTCGCTCTTGTGCCGGGAAGCTGCGGTAGAAGCGGGGGCCGGCATCCAGACCGACCTCGCCGACATAGCGCGCATCCGCGAGGTAGCGTTCGAAAATGGGCAATTCGTTTTCGCGCTCGGCGACGAGCTGTGGGTGAAGGCCGAGCGCGATACGAACATGGGCGGACTTCGCCGCTAACTCCCGGTTGCGGGGCCAGGCCTTCGGCGTGGTCGTGACCGCGAGCGTCGCCACGCGCTCCCGATCGCACTCTGCAATAACAGCCGCATGGTCTTCGTAGAGATCCACATGACAGTGGAAGTCCACCCAGCGCGGCGGCGATTGGTTATGGGTTTCCGTCATAGGGGACGAGCTCGGACGCCCTGCAACAGCCGGCCGACCTCCTGAAGGCCTGCGACGTAGACGGCCTCATAGTCCGAGAGCCTGGACGGATGGTCGATTAATGGCCCAGGTCGGTGAATATCGAATCTGGCACGCCCAGGTTTCCGCGCTAGCCGCGAGAGCGCGAGTTGGAAGGAACGCACGTGCTCGCCCTCTGCCTTGTTGGTGTCGAGAACTTGTGCCCGAAGATCGGCGACACGATAGGACGTGTCGTCCGCGCCAAGACCCTCCAAGATCGCAGCGCGACGGATGAGACACGGCACACACCGTCCGCAATGTTTGGGCGCTCTCTCATTCGGATCCGGATCGTAGCGACGACTTCCTGGCGATGAGCACGACATCGTGTGCTTTGCCTCCTTCCGGAGGAATGAGACGTCGGCGCATCCCTTTGCCATCTGCCCCTTCGTCATAAAGGCGTATGGATTTTCCAACCTGACGCTGAGGCCGAGACCGTTCAGCAGATCCCCAAATCGCGCCATGTAGAATGGATGGGTCGTGCGCGTGCTGAGCGCACCAAGCCGGAGAGGGTCGAGGGGCACGTTCAGCGAGATCAGGCCATTCTCGGGTACCTGCACGACCATGTTGCCGCCGATCGCGTCTGCCGCCAAAACCGCCAGCGCGAAGAATAGAAACGAGCGCCCCCTCAGCGTGTCTTCGACCGTGGAGTGCTCCACCGTATCGGTCGGAAACCCAACCCTCGCCCTAATGTGATGAATGGTTGTTCCAGTGAACCGGCGGTTCAGCCTTTCTGCACAATAGGTTTGGTGGGTGCTGGTGATGCCATCCCAATAGTGGCTCACCAACATCGGCACTTCGCCGCGCGTCAGCAGGTCAATCGCGCCAATGAAACTATCTAGCCCGCCGGAGAACAGACAGACCGTCGTTGGATTTGTGGTGCGCAGCCGGGTCGGTTTCGGTGCGAGATCTCGGGTGCCCGCGGCGCGAGGGCGGAAGTGAACACCCCAGCGGTCGCCGGTCAGGAAGTTCAATGTCGTCACGATCAGTGAGACCAGCCCACTCCAGCGCGCAACGTCATGCACCGGCAAATGTAAGTCGATCTCGCGGGTCCATGCGTCCTGCGCGTCCGCGGCACGCGAGATGCGTGTGTCGGCGGCCGTGATTGCCGCAGCCAATAGAGCCAAGTCGACTGCCGTTTCGGAGGGGCGGAGGCCGAGCTCGCAAAGCTGATCCAGAGCCTGGCCCAACCCGTAGCCTGGTCGGAATTCGCCATCAACGAAGTTAATCTCCGTTTCGTGTGTGTCCGCCCGACTAGCGGACACTTTCACTGTGTCTCCCGGCCCGAGCCGGCCGATGATCGTGTGATGTTTCATGCTGCGGCCTCCCCAGCGACGGCAACGAGCTCGAAGGCGGTCTCGTAAATCTGATTGACGACGCTCTCGATATCGCGGTCGGACAAACGCTCCAGGCCTTCGAGCCTTCCCGCGAGCTGTCCACGCGTTGCGCCCTCGACAAAATCGTGAAGCTGCGCCTGTGCGCTTTCCACAGCAGCTATGTCATCAGGCAGGGTGATGCCTCGTCCGCCGAGGTCGGCCATAACCCGCCCCTCGATTGATCGGGAAATGAAGTCCAGGAAGACGTCCTGAAGCTGCTGCGGTGTAAGAGTGTCGAAGCTGCCAACGCCGGATTCCGCCAGGTCGCCGATCGTTTCCAGCATGGCTTGGCGCGCAATCGCGTCGTCGACCGCACCGCCGGGCGGGCAGATGAATTCCAGAATGGCAACGAAGACATCGGCTGCAGGCTGTGCGGCCAGCCCCGCCAGGTTTAGCTGCCGTAGCGTTTCAGTTGGCCCAAGCCGCTGGAAGTCGCGGACGACACCAAGCAAACCGCTGGCCGCCGCGCGCGACGAACCCATGCGCCGCGCGGCCCTGCGGGCGCCGCCGGTGCCACTACGCACATAGCCGGACAGTGCGCTGCCGAGCGAGCTACGGCTGCCGGTCCTTGCAAAGCGCGTGAAATTTCCCCGCGCGCCACCCAGACTACCGGTGCCTTGTGTATCCGGACGCGGCGGCGTGCGCGGAACGGTCGGAGCAGCGGGCGCTAAGGGCTGCGTCGGTTGCGGCGGTGACGGTCCGCCCGGCGCTGCTGGTGCATTCGGAGCCGCGGGCGCCGTTGCCGGAGGTCGAGGCTGGGTCGGCGGCGTCGGGTCGTCGACGAAGGACGGAACGAGGCCGCTGGTGGGTCCGCCATAGCTCTTTGACGTGCCCATCCGATCAACTCCGCCGCAATCTGCTGATGCCCTGTGCGGCCTTTTGCAGAATCGAATTTTCCGTCTGCTCGGCCCAAGATCGCAGCGTCGTCTGGTACTCGGCCGCGATGCCGGTATCCGTAAAGCACGCTCCCCAACTGGAGGCCGCCCAGCTTCCGACCTTGGCCACGGGCAACTCGCGGATGAACTCCAAGAGCCGGCGTTGTAGCGTCGGATGCGCCTCAACCAATCGAACGAGACCGTCCGCCCCTTTGGGCTTCGCCGTGAAGTTATCGTCCTGGAGAATTCGGCCACGGATTGCCTCAAATACTTCCTCGGGCTCTGGCCCCG
This sequence comes from Rhizobiaceae bacterium, assembly GCA_004299545.1. Lineage (GTDB taxonomy): Bacteria > Pseudomonadota > Alphaproteobacteria > Rhizobiales > Rhizobiaceae > Mesorhizobium_L. The sequence continues at coordinate 4,275 of SCRB01000976.1, read as the reverse complement.
TGAGCTTTGCAATCTCGGCGGCGGCGCCGCGGACCATCATCGTCGGGCCCATCAGCTTCTCTACGAGGCCCTCTAGGTGACTTGCTGCGGCCAGCCCGCCCAACGAGCTACGCTTATCGCGTGTGACGAACACATATGGCCGCAGGTCGACCCCTTTCAGCGCCGGGTCGATCGCCGCCCAGCCCTTCGCCCATTCGTTCTTCTCCCATTCTACGGCTTCGGCGGGGAGCGGCTCGGGAGCGGAGCGCGGAGCCCTACGCCCGCCCTTGCCGGTGGGCCTTTCATCGTCATCCTCCACTGGAGCGGGCGCGCGGACATGCTCCTCAAACCGACGGACCGCGTCGGGTTGACCCTCGGGGTGATTGGCTGCGAGACGTGCGATCTGTTCGTAAAAGTCTGGATAGAACCGCTCGGCGAGCATGATTTTGGCCAACACCGGGCGTTGAATGTCGGCACCGAAACCACGCGCCTCGGCGATGGCATGCCGCAACATCATGGAATTGAGGAAACGTTTGATCTGACGCGGATTGCCGCGGGTGCCCTCGCTTAGAATCTTCGTCACGTGGGCGCTGATCACAAGCGCCTGGTCAACTTCGGGCGGCATCTTGCCCGCCATGGCCTGCTCAACGGTCCTTCGGTCCAGGCCACGGCTCTTCCACGGCCGTCTCATATCTTCACGAGCCGATGTGAGCAGACTGAGGAACCGTGGGTCGTCCGAGCCGAGCGCGTTCTCCGCGAGCAGAAGGGTCACGTACACGCGTGTCTCGGCGACGCCGAGCGCAGGAATGCGGAACGGGACCTGAATCAGCTTTTCCAGATAATTGCGCGCGTAGCTGACCGGTCCAGAGCTAGGCGGCAGGTCGGGGAAGTGCTCACGCACGGCATACTCGATCATCAGCTCATCGGCGCCGATGACGAAGGCCGTGCGCTCGACGAACAGAAACAGGCGAATCGCCTCTAGCGTCGCGATCGCTGTTTTCGGCAAACAGCGGTCGAGATCGTCGACGATGACGACGAGTTGGTCGATATCGGCTGCATCGAGCAGCTCCTTGAACTCCTTGCGGAACGCATGAATGTGCTCTGGGAGGTTATCGCTTTCCTCCGGCGCTTCCTTGATGAACTCGCCTGCCTTTTCGGCAACACTCTTCAGGTCCTCGATTGAGACATGGTCCTGCGGTTTCGCCAGGAACGAGGTGGCGACATCATAGAGTCCTTTGACCTGATCGAAGGTCGGGATGCCGGTCGCGGCCGTGAACGCGAAGCCGCCGGCCTTGCGGGCAAGCTTCAGCCAGTCCACTCGCTTCAGGACCTTCTTTGCGGCGTCGGCCACCTTCTTCGACATGGGACGGGCGCGACGAAGCTCGTCAACGATGGTTTCGATGACGACGGTTTTTGCGTCCTCGAAACCCTCGAACGTCCAACCGTTAAACCAGAGGCACAGGACGCGATCGTCGTCCTTGAATGCGCCCTCAAGCATTTTCAAAACGCTTGATTTGCCTGCTCCCCAATCGCCATGGACGCCGATCGTCACCGGCGCGTCGGGCGTCTTGCGGATCAGGGTGACAACCGTCTTCGCGATCGCCTCGTAATAGAGGAGATCGGTCGCTGTCTCCTGATCATTCAAAAACATTGTTTCCCCCTCACATCGTGCGGATTAGCGACCTCAGCGGACTGAAGTCTCCAGCTAACCCAGCTATCGTTCCAATCGGACCCTCAGCCTGCGCGCTCGCTCGCGGAAGGCGGCTTCGCCGCCCTCCAGAATGTCACACACCGCCTTGCGAATTTCCGCGCTCTCAAGACCGCCCGACTCGTAAGTAATCGGCGGCAGACCTCCCGAAGGATGCGGGCCGGCCGATGCGACGATGATCTGGTCCGCATCGGTGTTGATGACCAGGTTGGCGTTGTGCGTCACCATGATCACCTGGCGCTTTGCCTTGGCCGCAACGAAGAGTGCCACCAATTCGTCGAAGACGGACTTCGGATCGAGGTTTTCCTCGGGCTGGTCGATGATCAATGGTCGATCGTCTGAATCGTCGAGAGCGAGGTAGAGCAACAACAGCACGATCCCGCGCGTGCCGGGTGACAGCTTGCGGATGTCGACGCCGTCGTAGGAGATCTCGTACCGGACCGTGATGTGATCGGTGCCGAAAAGCCAATGCGCGAACCGTTTTGACCAGGCCCGGAATTCGGCCTGTTGCGTGGGTGCAAAAGGTGCGTGAGACAGCAGGTCTCTCAGGTATCTTGCCATGAATGCAGTCACGGCCGCCTGAACCTCAACCGCCGAGCCAGTTTCCCAGGCCGGCCTGAGCGCTTCAGTGGCGGCCGCGATGAGGGAGCCCCGTCCGTAAAATGGGCCGGTCTTGCGCCGATCGAGGAGTTCCTCCTCCGCAACCGAGCCCCATGCTTGAACGTCGGCGATCCTGCGAACCGAGAAGCTGAGCTTCTTCAGCGTGCCCGACGAAGCCGCAAGCCGCGCCATCAGCGGGGCGTAGAGCCCGGCCAGCGCGTTCTGTTCGTTGATGATGGCCTCGAAAACTCGGCCGTAGGTGTCGTCACGCTCGGTCTGAAGGTCTTTCCGGCGAACCGCCGCGCCTTGCGCATCCGTGCGCCGCGTTTCGAGGGTCTGGAGCGCGGAGTTCTCCTGCGCGATGCGGCTGGTCAGAGCCGCGTATTGATCGCGGACAACCTTATCGGCGCTGAACAGCGCCTCAAGGCGCGTCATTTCGGCGGCGATCGGCGCGAGCGGGAGCGCGGAAAGATCGGCAGTGTCCGGGATCAGGGCGACGTTCGGGTCGCCAGGCGGCGGCGGAACGCCGTTGAGCTTCCGGACCTCGCCATCGGCCCATGCGACGTAGGCTGTCAGGCTCTTGTCGACGTCGCCCTTGTAGATCAGCAAGAACTCGTCCCACTGCTGATCGCTCATGCCGCTGGCGCCGTGTCGAGCTCGAGCTTGGCGCAGCATCTCCGGCGCGCCGGTGGCGCGCACGCTACGGACCTCGTCCTGCAGGGCGACAAAGGTGCGGCGCTGATTGCCGAAGGACTGGATCGTGTTGCGGAGCTTTTGGGCCGCCTCGCTCAGCCGCGTGTGGCGGGTGACCTGCGCCTCGGTGCCCTTGACGATGAGCTTGGCGCGATCGGCTGTGTAGTCGGCGATCAGCTTCTTCTTCTGCCCGACTTGGGTGGTCAGCGTAGCGACAAGACTTTCTTTCTCAAACTCAGTGGCGATGCGGTCCGAGATGTCGGCGATCGCCTCGGCCTCGCGCTCGCGCGCTTGCCGGAACCGCGAGGTCTGCTGGTCGCGCAGCTCGGCGAAATCGAGCGCCCATTCGCGATCGTCCTGGGAATGCGACTCGAAGATCACGCGCTCGATCTCGTCAACCAGGCCGTCGGCGACGCCCTTGGCCGAGCAGAGCTCTTCGACGAACTGCTGGGAGAGATACCGGGCGCGCGGAAAGGTCATGTGGCCGTTGGCGTCGCTGCCATCCAGGGCGCGCGTCACCGTCGCGCCCCCGCCCCAGGTCAGTGTCGTCGATGCGTCGCCGATCAACCTGCGCGCGCGGGCCAGGAACGACGGGCTGATGTTCTCATCTGCGTTCCAGCCGGAAGGCGAAATCGCGTCGCAGCCGGCCGCGATCACGTCGGCCAGGGCTGTCTTCCCCGATCCGCGCGCGCCGATGATGGCGACGAGGCCATGATTGAGGGGGATGTCGGGCGTGGTGGCCCAATCCGCATCGCCGATCTGGACGTGCGAGATGACCTGCGACGGCATCGCCGAGCCCGGCAACTGCTCGCCGACATAGGCGCGCCCCTCGGGATCGATGCACGCCTGGCGGAGCGCGTCGAATTCTAGCCCGCCCTTGATCCACGAGAAGCGATTTCCGAATGGCGACGCCACGTCGTCGAGCTTGTGCGCATCGCTCCCGTGCAGACAGGGCTTCAGGCCGCCGTAGCGGGTGCGGATTTCGTCGGGGCCGAGATCTCTCTGGCCCAACCAGAACTCACGCTGCGCCGGGCTACCCGCGAAGATCACATGGGCGAAGCCCTCGATCTCGCGCCGGATCGTCTGATCCGCAGCTTCCCGCACGCCCGACGTACCGTCCGTCGCGCCGCCGGCCACCGCGATCAGGATGTTCGTCTTCGCCCATCCGCTTTCGGAGAACACTTCGCGGAGCTTCTGGAAATTGACCTTGAACTGGTTGGCCCCATAGGCCAGCGCGGCCCGCTCGTCCGTAATGCTGGGATCGGCTTTCTTGCCGAGCCGGATGAGATCGGCCC
>SCRB01000095.1 GCA_004299545.1 Rhizobiaceae bacterium | reverse complement strand
GACGCTCTTCCGATCTCCATATCGAGCGAGGTGCAATAGGGACCGACGAGCGTTCTGTGCACGGTGAGGTTGGCAGATGTCAACCGCTCGGCAACCCGCGCGTAAAGGATGTAAAGTTCCATCAACGGCGTGGCGCCGAGTGAGTTGACAAGCACGGCAACGCGATCGCCCGGCTTGGCGCCCATCTCCTTGAAGATGGCATCCATGATTTCGTCCACCACCTCGTTTGCCGTCCGCAGCGGCCCGCGTCGGACGCCGGGTTCACCGTGGATCCCCATGCCGATTTCCATCTCGCCGGCAGGCAGTTCGAAGCTTGGCCGACGCGTCTGTGGTAGCGAGCAGGACGACAGTGCAACGCCCATGGTGAACGTACGGTCGTTGGCGTGCCGGGCGATGCGCTCGACCTCGCCCAGCGCCATCATCATGTCGGCCGCGGCGCCGGCGGCCTTGAAGACGAAGACATTGCCGGCAACCCCGCGGCGTTTTTCGCGCTCGGAAACCGGTGCGGAGGCGATGTCGTCGGTCGTCAGCACGGTGCGGACCTCGACGCCTTCCATTTCGAGAAGTTCGCTCGCCATGTCGAAGTTCATCACGTCGCCTGCATAGTTGCCGTAGAGGAAGAGCACGCCGGCGCCACCATTTACGGCCATCGCAGCATCGACGGCCGGTTGCGGTGGCGGCGAGGCAAAGACGTTGCCGATGGCGGCGGCATCGGCGAGGCCCTTTCCGACGAAGCCGAGAAAAGTGGGTTCATGGCCGGATCCACCGCCGATGACAAGCGCGACCTTGCCTTCGCGCGGACCGTTGCGGGCGACGACGGTCCGCGGCGCGCCCTCGGGGCGGAAAAGATGATCGGGATGAGCTGCGATGATGCCGGCCAGCATCTCGTCCACTGCCGCATTGCCGTCATTGATAAGCTTCTGAGCCAGGCTCATGGAGTCCTCCCTTTCTGGAGCGGCCAGTGACGCTCGTCGACTTCTCAGCGGGCATTGTACTTGGCATCGACCGCATCGATGGCTGCGACATTGCCGGCGGACCGGCCTTGCGGATCGAATGTCTCTTTGAGGAAGGCGTCGGCGATCGCCTTTGCCAGTTCCGGACCGATCACACGCGCGCCCATGGTTATGATCTGGGCGTTGTTCGACAGCGCCGCGCGCTCGGCCGAATAGGTGTCGTGCGTCAGCGCCGCGCGAATTCCCGGAACCTTGTTGGCGGAGATGCAGACGCCGATACCGGTCCCGCAGATCAGGATCGCACGCTCGTACTTGCCGGCGAGAACGTCGTTCGCCACGCGATCCGAGAGGTTCGCGTAGAACGGATCCGGGCCCGCGTCGGTACGCGATACTTCCGAAACCTCGTGCGCGTCCTTCAGATGATCGGCGAGGATCCTGGCCAGGCCCTCTCCGGCGCTGTCTCCTGCAACGGCTATTTTCATGATCTTCACTCCTTCATATCTTTGCGGCGCACCTGGCGAGGATGTCGAGATAGCCTCCGATAGCCCAGGCGGAACGCCCTATGAACAGCCCGTCCACATGCGGACAGGCGATCAGTTCCTGGCAATTGCCCGGATTGACGGAGCCTCCGTAGAGGCAGGGAATGCGCCTGCCCAGCACGTCTTCGGCAACGTCGACGATCTCCTTCTGACGCGCATCCGCGTAGTCCGAAGTCGCCGGAATGCCGTTCGCACCGATCGCCCAGACCGGCTCGTAGGCAAGCAGGATTTCGGCGATCTTCTGCGCCGGTGCCGTGAGCAGGGCCAGCGCGCCGCGCACCTGGCGTTCCAGCACCGCCTGCGCCCGCCGGTTTTCGCGCTCTGCAAGGGTCTCGCCGATACATATGAGCGGAACAAGCCCATGGCGGATGGCCGCTTCGACCTTAAGGCCGACCGTTTCGTCCGTCTCGCCGAAATGTTCGCGTCGCTCGGAATGGCCGAGTTCGACCATGTCGAGACGACAGTCCTTGAGCATCACCGGCGAGATTTCCCCGGTCCATGCGCCCTCGTCGGCCCAGTGCATGTTCTGCGCGCCGACTTTCACCGAGGTGCCCGCAAGCACCGTCTTGACCTCGCGCGCTGTCGTGAAGGGCGGAATGACGAAGCGCTGGATACGCGGATCGCGCGCACCCTCCGCAGCCTTCAGGCTTTCGGCAAAGACCAGCGCCTCGGCCAGCGTCTTGTTCATCTTCCAGCTTGTTCCGATCCATGCGTGCGGCTTTGTCATTCGGCCGGTATCTCGCTTCTTACGTCCAGGGCAGAAGAACGTGGAATCTATATGTGCAGGCTGGCCGCGCCCGTGTCGATATGGGGCGCCCAGAAGGCAACGCTTTCGGCGATCTGCGGAATGACTTGCCTGTCATTTGGCTCCCGCTCCTTGAAGCTGAGTTCGAGGCAGATCTCGTTGTCGACCGCGCCTCCCTCGGCAAAGGCGGCAAGAAGCGTGTCGGGTTGGATCCGGCCTTTCGCGTTGAACTCGGCCGTGAAGGGCCGGTGGCCACCCTTGTCCATCAGGCTCTGCTTGATATGGATGATCGGAGAGATTTTGGGAACGGCGCGCGCCCACGCATAGGGATCGTAATCGTCGGGATCGGCGCTCGTCACATCGCCATGGTCGATATCCGCCATCATCCACATCGGAACGGCCATCCCGGCGGCACTGAGCCGATCCTGGAGCTTCACGCATTCCGCGATCGTTTCGCCGAATTCCCGGCCGATGCTCATCGGTTCCCAGAAGACATAATGCAGGCCCGCTGCCTTCGCATGCTCGGCAACCTCGGCCCAGCAGTCGATCGCGATCCGGGTCAACTCCTCGCGCCGAACGGGATCATCGTAGTCCTTGTAGGTGAAAACAGCGAACTGGGTACCAACGGAAATACCGCCGAGATCGGCTGTGATATCCGCGAAGATCTTGAACCAGTCGACATAGTAACGACGCACGT
>SCRB01000975.1 GCA_004299545.1 Rhizobiaceae bacterium | reverse complement strand
ATCCAGGCCGCGTTGCAGCAGGTCTGCGACGAGATGGACCTCACCTTCTCCCGCGCCGCCTTCTCCCCGGTCATCGCCGAAGCGAACGACCGTTCCGATGGCATCTATTCCGCCGAGGACGGATCCCTGATCGCGCAAGGGCTCGGCGGGCTGCCGGTCTTCGTCGGCGTCATGCAATATTCGACGCGCGTCCTGATCGAGATGATCGCCGATGGCCGCACCCTGCCGCCGGAAGAAGGCGACATCTATATCGTCAACGATCCTTATCTGGGCGGCACGCATCTGATGGACGTGCGCTTCGTCATGCCGGCCTACCGCAATGGCCGGATCTTTTGCTGGCTGTCGAATACCGGGCACTGGCCGGATATAGGCGGCGCCGTACCGGGCGGGTTTTCCGCATCCGCTACCGCCGTGGAGCAGGAAGGCTTACGGCTGCCGCCCGTAAAACTTTTCAAGAAAGGCAAACTCGACCCGGAAATCCACGCCATCATCGCGTCGAACATCCGCGTCGCCGACCAACGCATTGGCGATATCAAGGCGCAGGCGGCGGCGCTGATGGTCGGCCAGGACCGGCTCTTCGAATTGCTTGATCGTTACGGGGACGAAACGGTGACGGAAGCGATCGGCGAGCTGCGCCGCCGCGCCGCGGACCAGATGCGCGCCCGCATCGCGGGCCTTCCGGATGGGATCTATCGCTCGAAGGCCTTCGTCGATTCCGACGGCGTCGTCGACCAGCCCCTCACCATCGCGCTTGCCATCGAGAAGAAGGGCGACACGCTGACCTTCGATTTCGACGGATCCTCGCTGCCCTGCGTCGGACCGATGAACAGCGTTCTGGCGACGACGCTTTCGTCCGTCTATCTTGCCGTGCGCCACATCTTCCCCGACGTTCCAATGAGCGCCGGCGCCTTCGAACCGCTGATCGTCAAGCGCCCGGAAGGGACTTTCCTCGACGCGAAGTACCCTCGTCCGGTTTCGGGCTGCGCCGCGGAGGTTTCGCAACGCATCGCCGAAGCGGTCTTCGCCGCGCTCGTCCAGGCCGTGCCAGAGGAGGTGACGGCGGCGCCAGCGGGGTCGAGCGGCAACTTCGCGCTCGGCGGCAGCGATCCGGCGCGCGGGCGCGACTATGTCATGTACCAGATCTCCGGCGGCGGCTATGGCGGCAATGCTCGTCATGACGGCCTTGCCAATGGCTGCTCCACCATCGGCATCTCGAAATCGCCGCCGGTTGAGGTGATGGAGCAGGCTTACCCGGTGCTTTATCGCGAATATGCGCTGCGCGAAGGCTCGGGTGGGGCGGGAAAGCATCGGGGCGGCTTCGGCCTGCTTTACGATGTCGAGATTCTCCGGGGCGAGGCACGCGCCTCCTTCGTCATGGACCACGGTCGTTTCGGCCCGCAGGGCGTGCTCGGCGGCGCCGATGGGGGACCGAATGCCGTCACCGTCTTCCAGGGTGGTGTTCCGCACGTGCCGCCGCACCTCTCGAAGGAGCAGGACATACCGCTCAAGGCGGGCGACCGTGTCCGCGTCGGCACGCCGGGTGGCGGCGGCTATGGCGATCCGCTGACGCGCGATCCGAAGGCCGCCTTGAG
>SCRB01000974.1 GCA_004299545.1 Rhizobiaceae bacterium | reverse complement strand
TGGCGTCTATGCATGACCCTTCTGCCGCTCGCGCTCGGCGGGACCGAGTTGGTCGTCTGGCGGCTCGATCAGGCCGTGCACGCGCTGGCATGGGATAGCGGGGAAGGCGCTTATCGGGTTGGAGGGCGCTGGAACAGCAAGGGGGTTCGCGCCGTCTATTGCTCGCTCGATCCCGCGACCGCGATCCTCGAGGTCGCGGTACACAAGGGGTTTCGGGCGCTCGACACGGTCACGCACATGATGACGGCGGCGGTCATCGCCAATCCGGGCTATATCCATATCGTCGATCCTAAAAGCGTGCCAAATCCGAACTGGCTGCACCCGGGCATCCCCGGCGCGGAACAACAGGCTTTCGGGGACGATCTGCTTCGGCGCCATCGATTCGTCGCCATACCAAGCGCCGTTTCCATGCACAGCTGGAACCTGATTTTTCTTAGCAGCGGCGCGAGCGGGGCCTATATGCTGAAGTTACAGGAACCCTTCGCCCTCGACACGCGGCTCCACCCGCCAACGACATAATGACCAAAGGTCGGACGTGTCGGGCTGGGCATCCGAATGCACGACCGATCGTCAATCCAGACGGTCGACGCGCCGGCCCGATTCTCGCGCCTTGGCAAAGGCGGTCGCGATCTTCATCACGAAGGCCTTGCTGAAGCGGCCGAGAATGTCGTTTCCCGGTTCGATGTACCAGGAACGCTCTGCGAGATCGTAATTGTATTCGTCGACGACGATCCAGCATCGCTTGAGGTCGCTCAGACCGGCGCGCCGGCGCTCGATATCCGGGATTTCGAGCGCAACGCGACCGGGTTGCGGCGGCTGCGTGGTGATGGCGAGAAGCGCCAGATGGGTCAGACCGTCATTGGCGCCTCTGACGGCTAGGACGACACAGGTCGGCCGGACCTTGCGCCCTTCGGTTTCGCCGCGTTCTTGCTGCCATGCCCAGAGATAAGGATAAGCGATGACCTGGCCAGGCAGGACCTCACGGCTCATCGTCATAACCCTCGCCGCGCGCTAGCCGGTCGATTTCCGCGGCGAAGAGGTCCTTGTGCTCGTCCGGCATATCGGAGACACGATATGCGCGGCGTGGATCCCCGCCGGTGCGCATCCGCTCGTAATGCTCGTAGCTCATCAGCACGAAGCGGGGTTTGCGGTGCTTGGTGAGCACGATCGGTTCACGGCTGGCGGCATCGGTGACGTCGCCAACCTGCTTGTTGAGGTCGCCTGTCGTGAACTGTCGCATAGCCAAGTCTCCGTGTGGGTTTCCATAATATCCAGATTTCCCAGATTTGCAAGAAACGCTGTCTGCGGGTGGCGCGAGTGCTGAGCGCGAGGTGTCGACGTGGGACGAACCAGACGCCGCAGGGTCGGGTTCGTCGACATGATGATGGCAGCGCGCTCCAGATGCAGGGACGATGGCGCTCACGCGCTACCCGCCGTGAACCGCCAGACCGGGATGCCAATCCGGCGGGCCTTGTCGGCGAGGTTTTCGGTGATGCCGGAGCCGGGGAAGACGATCAGCCCGTAGGGCAGGACCGAGAGCAGCTGGTCGTTTCGGCGAAACGGTGCGGCCTTGGCGTGCCGGTTCCAGTCCGGCTTGAAGGCGATCTGCGTGACCTTGCGGTTCTCGGCCCAGCAGGCTGCGATGCGCTCGGCGCCGCGCGGGCTGCCGCCATGGAGCAGCACCATGTCCGGATGCTTTTCGCGGGCCTTGTCGAGCGCATCCCAGATCCGGTCGTGCTCGTTGCAATCGAGCCCGCCCGAGAAAGCGATCTTCGTGCCGGCCGGCACCAGCACCTCGGCCTCGGCGCGGCGGCGCGCGGCGAGGAAGTCTCGGCTGTCGATCACGGCCGCAGTCATCGACTGATGGGAGACCTTGGAGCCGGTGCGCGGCCGCCATGCAGAGCCGGTCTGCGCCTCGTAGAGGTCGGCGGCCTCGTCGCGCATGATTTCCAGCACGTTGCGGCGCTCGATATAGGTGATGCCCTCGGCCGTGAGCCGCTCCAGCTCGACCGACTTCACCTCGGAGCCGTCCTGCTCGTTCTGGCTCGACCGCTGCGCCTCTTCGTTGCGGTCGAGGCTGCGGGCGACACGTACGGCAGCGCGGTGGAAGACATTGACGAAGGACCAGAGCAGGTCGTCGAGGTCGGGTTCGAGCCTGGTGTCGCCGAGCATACCGGCGAAGGTATCGACGATGCCGGCAAGTCCGGCCCGGATCGCCACGTCGTCGGGCAGCGGCCGGGGATCGGGCTCGTCCTGATGCGGACGATGGCCGTACATCTGAAGTTCGAGGATGACGCGGTCGGTCGGCGAGGAGGCGTGGTAGGGCTCGTAGGCGTCGTCGAAAGGAAGCTCGTAATTCATGGTGTGTCTCCGTCGGTTGTGGCCGCGCCCATCGCGGCCTGACAGCGCTTCCCGGCCGCGCCCAGGGCGCGGCCGCACCGAAGGCCGGAGCGAAGCGGAGGAC
>SCRB01000973.1 GCA_004299545.1 Rhizobiaceae bacterium | reverse complement strand
TGCCGAGCATGATATGATCGACAAGAACCGCGGCGGACCCCGTCACCAGCAGATTGCCGATGCGGCCGGCCGACCCTCCCGGCGCGGATGTGACAAGCGCCATCTTCGGGGCAACCGCTTCCCGGGGAAGGGCCGATGCGGCGGCGATGATGGCTTCCACGTCGTCGAGGGGGAGTCCCGCCATCCAGGCGAGTTCGAACCGGTTCGGCGTGACGATATCGGCAAGAGGAACGAGCCGGTCGCGGATCGCCTCGGCCGTCTTCTCTGGAACATAAAGGCCATCTGAATCGCCGATGACCGGATCGCAGAGATAACGCAGCCTCGGATTGACGGAGCGAAGCCTCGCGACCAGAGACGCGATCGCGGCGGCTTGTCCCGCATCGCCCAGATAACCCGAGATGACGGCTCCGACCTCATTCAGCCGGGGGAAATTTTCCAGATCCTTCAGGAAATCAGCGAACAGTTTCGTATCCGGTACGATCCTTGTCGCCCGCCCGCGATCCGGGCGCCAGGGAAGGATGACGGTCGGCACCGCCCAGACAGGGAAACCAAGCGTTTCCAGAGCGAAGACGATCGAACGGTTGCCGACCGAGCCATGCGCCACATGGCTGGAAATCACGATCACGCTTCGCGCGCTCACCGTCGACACATCCGTCATGTCGCCTCGCCTCCCCTTGAAGCCGAATCCTTAGCCTTTGCCGGCGCGGTCGCGCAAGCGGATCGCCCGGCGGCTGCCGGGATGTTCTTCACGAACGAATATGCTATGGCTCGCAACTTCTTTTCGCCGATCAGGGAGATGTTCATGACGGCCACTCTGCCAGCGCGGCGCTTTGTGCCGGGCTTCTTTCTGCTTCTATTCGCGCTGCCGCTGCTCTCGGCCTGCGGCATCAACGCCATCCCGACCCAGCAGGAACAGGCGAAGGCGGCATGGAGCGAGGTGCTCAACCAGTATCAGCGCCGCGCCGACCTCATCCCCAACCTCGTCGCCACCGTGAAAGGCTACGCCGCACAGGAGAAGGACGTCTTGACCTCCGTGGTCGAGGCGCGCGCCAAGGCGACGCAGACGCAGGTCAACGTCAATACCCCGACCAACCCCGACGCCTTCAAGGCTTTCCAGCAAAATCAGGCCGGCTTGACGAGCGCCCTCTCTCGCCTTCTGGCCGTGGTCGAGAACTATCCAGACCTCAAGTCGAACCAGAATTTCCTGGCCCTGCAGGCGCAATTGGAGGGGACGGAAAACCGCATTGCGGTCGCGAGGCGCGACTATATTGAAGCGGTCAGGGTCTACAACACCTCGCTCAGGACCTTCCCGACGATGCTGTGGGCGAAGTTCTGGTACACCGACGCCAAGCCCATGCAGAGCTTCACCATTCCGGAAGAGAAGATGGAAACGCCGAAAGTGAATTTCGATTCCAAGAACTGACCGGCGACAAACCATGCGCGTTGAGACGGAACCGATGCGACTGCGGGCGGCATTTCTCTCGCTTTTTGCCGCCCTCGTTCTTCTGGCGGGACCGGCCATCGGCGCCGCCTCGTTGCCCGCACTCACCGGCCGCGTCGTCGATGACGCGCATTTGATCGATCCAGCCACGCGGCAGGCGATCGAGCAGAAGCTTGCCGATTACGAGAAGAAGTCTTCAGACCAGGTCGTCGTCGCCACCATCGACAGTCTCGGTGGCGAGGCGATCGAGCCATACGCCAACCGGCTCTTCCGCTTCTGGAAACTCGGCGAGGCAAAGGAGAATAACGGCGTCCTGCTGCTCGTCGCCAAAAACGATCGCAAGATGCGCATCGAGGTCGGCTACGGGCTGGAAGGAACGCTGACCGATCTCCAGTCGAAGCTCATCATCGAGAACGACCTTGTTCCCGCCTTTCGTGCCGGCGATTTCTCCGGCGGCATCTCGAAGGCCGTCGACGACATCGTTGCGGCTCTTTCCGGCAATCCGGCGGAACTTCAGGCGAGGGCCGCGCGCAACGAGCATACACGCCACAATGGGCCGAATTTCGCCGGCATCCTGTTCTTCATCATCTGGGGCTCCGTCTTTTTCTTCGGCCTCGGCAGTTCTCTCCTTGCCCCGATCTTCGGCCGCCGGATCGGCCGCAACCGCTATCGCTGGCTCGGCATGAACATCCTCGTGGGAGGCTCGGGTTATTCCGGCGGCGGCTGGTCGTCCGGCGGCGGCTTTTCGGGCGGCGGCGGTTCCTCCGGTGGAGGCGGCGCCTCGGGCAGCTGGTAGGGACGGGTCATGACGAAATCACTGATGACGCCCGAAGACCATGCCCGCGTGGCCACGGCCATCCGGCATGCGGAGCAAACGACATCGGGCGAGATCGTCTGCGTGATGGCGCGATCGAGCGACGACTATTTCTTCCCCGCCGCCTTCACGGCGACAATTGCGATCCTCATCGGCAGCCTGATCGCGGCTATCGTCATCGAGCATTGGTGGCTGACGATCCGCCTGCCCTTTTTCGTCGCCGCCGAACTGCTGGCGGTCCTGTCGGCGCTACTCGTGCTGGCGCTTTTCCCGACGATCCGAATCCGCTTCGTTCCGCATCGATTGCGTCATCTGCGCGCCCACAACAATGCGGTGATGCAGTTTCTCGCGCGCAATATCCACCTGACGGCGGAGCGAACGGGCGTCCTCATCTTCCTGTCTCTTGAGGAACGCTATGCCGAAATCATCGCCGACGGCGGCATCGACCTGCATGTCGCCCAGGAAGACTGGAACGGCATCGTGGAAGAACTGATCCGGCATGCGAGCCGGGGAAAAATCGCGGAGGGGTTCTGCGTAGCAATCGATAGGGCCGGCGCCTTTCTCGCGGCACATTTCCCGCCACGGCCCGACGACCGGAACGAACTCGACGACCATCTCGTCGAAATCTGACAGCTGTAACCCTGTCCGTTCAGCTGTGCCCCCTTCCGCCGCACGATCCGACGGCGTAAAAAATACCCCTGAAAGAGCGGTCCTCTCCCCTTTATAAGCGCTTGCGGGGGATACCCCGACGCAGTTATGGTTAACGAACGATGAACACGTTGACCATAGATATCCGCCGGGCGGAGCCAGCGGACGCCGAAGCGATCGCTGCGGTGCATCTGGAGGCATGGCACGGCGCCTATAGCGGCATTATCCCGCATCGGGCGCTCAATGCCATGATCAGCCGCCGCGGCCCGGGTTGGTGGGCCAATGCCGTGCGCCGCGCGGCGACGATCCTCGTCATAGACGTCGGCGGCAAGGTGGCCGGATACGCCACCATCGGACGCAACAGGTCGCGCGATCTGAAGCAGCAGGGCGAGGTCTATGAACTTTACATCAAGCCCGAATATCAGGGCCTCGGCCTTGGAAGCCGCTTGTTCAAGGCCGCGAGGCAAAAGCTGAAGGCTCACGGCTTCAGGGGGATCGTGGTCTGGGCGCTGGAAGAGAACGAGAACGCCCTTGCCTTCTACGAGGGAGCCGGCGGTCGCGATATCGCGGAAGGGGTCGAAGTGTTCGATCACAAGGCGCTGAAGAAGATCGCCTTCATCTGGGACTGATCGGGGTTTTCCGGTCTCTGTCGGCACATTCCGCACGCTCGATCATTGTTCTATATTGCAGTGCAATGAAAGCGCCGCTATCGCTTCGCCGACCAAAGCATGGCGCCCGAAGGTGTACAGCGGTTTCGGGATAGCGACATGCTTAAAACAAGGAAATAAAGCGCGTCGCGCGAGTCCGTTTAAACGCGACGCGCTTTAGAAGGAGTGCCCATGCGCATAGATGCGATTTCCATCGGCGATAACCCGCCCGACGATGTCAATGTCATCATCGAGGTGCCGGTCGGCGGCCAGCCGATCAAATACGAGATGGACAAGGAAGCCGGCACGCTCGTCGTCGACCGTTTCCTCTACACGCCGATGACCTATCCGGGGAATTATGGCTTCGTGCCGCACACCCTGTCGGACGATGGCGATCCGATCGACGTCCTGGTCTGCAACACGCGTGCACTCGTACCCGGCTGCGTCATCAATGTCCGTCCGATCGGCGTCCTCATGATGGAGGACCAGTCAGGCGGCGACGAGAAGATCATCGCCGTCCCCTCGCCTCATCTGACGCGGCGTTACGAGAACGTCCGCGAGCAGACCGATCTGCCTGAGATCACCCGCCAGCAGATCGAGCATTTCTTCCAGCACTACAAGGATCTCGAACCCGGTAAATGGGTCAAGATCGGCAACTGGTACGACGCCGCGAAGGCGCGGGAATATATCGTCAAGGCCATAGAGCGCGCCAAAAGCAAGGCCTGACAGGGGCCGCTTTGGGGACGGCTCTTACCGGGCGCCGCATCAATTGTGCAGCGGCGCCTGCTCGTAGGTGACGGCACAAAGATCGGCGTGCGCCGCTGCGGCCATGCGCTGAAGCTGGTCGCGGGCGTTTTCCTCGTCGCCCGCCGACAGGACGGCGATGCAGCGCTCGTAGTGACTGGCGAGCACGAGGCGAATGTCCTCCGTGCGTTCGATTTCGTGCACGAAAGCATCGCGCTCCACGACTGCCAGCTTATGCGCACGAACCGCCGCCTGCGGATGGGCGGAGCCATAAACCACGTGGATCGATTTCATCGTACAGTCCTTCCCGTCGCTTGGAGCATGGGGCCATTGCCGCATGCCCCGACATCCCTGAGCGAAAGGACCATAGAGGCCAATCATGTCGTAGCGGCGACATGAT
>SCRB01000972.1 GCA_004299545.1 Rhizobiaceae bacterium | reverse complement strand
GAGGAGGTAAGGGCGATGCGCGATGCGGTTCCGGCCGAGGGCTTGCGCGCGACCTTCCGCAACCAGACGCTGCGCGACATTGGCCGCGATGTTCTCGACATATCGCGCCTTGGCTTGAAGAACCGTCGCAAACTCAACCGCGAAGGCTTTGACGAGACTCATTATTTGAGCCCCCTGGAGGAAGTCGTCGCGCGCGGCACGACGAGTGCCGAGGACATGGTCCGCGCCTTCAACACACGCTGGGGCGGGTCGATCGAGCCGGTGTTTCTCGAATACGCGTATTGAAGGGGCGACAGCACCCGGCTTTCACCCCTTGATCGCGCCGGCCGTCAGGCCCGACACGATGCGGCGCTGGAAAATCAGAACGAGGACCACCAGCGGCACCGTGACGATCACCGAAGCGGCCATGATGTTGCCCCACGGCACCTCGAATTCGCTAGCGCCCGAAAGAAGCGCAATCGCGACTGGCACGGTTCGCTGCGTATCGTTCGACGTGAAGGTGAGCGCAAAGAGGAATTCGTTCCAGGCGGCGATGAAGGCGAGCAGCCCCGTCGTCACCATGGCGGGCGCCGTCAGCGGCAGGAAGATCTGGACGAGGATTCTGAGCGGCGAAGCCCCGTCCATGATCGCCGCCTCTTCCAGATCCCGCGGCATGTCGCGCAGGAAGGCCGTCAGCACCCAGACGGTGAAAGGAAGCGTGAAGATCAGATAGCTCAGCACCAGCGACCAGAGCGAATTGTAGAGCCCGAGCGCACGGACGACCTCGAACAGGCCCGCCAGCACCGCGACCTGCGGGAACATCGACACGGAAAGGATAGCGAAAAGCAGGAGCTTCCTGCCGCCGAAGCGGAAGCGCGCCAGCGCATAGGCCGCCGTCGTTCCGAAAATGAGCGAAATAGCAACCGTGACACAGGCAACGAAGAGCGAATTCAGGACGTTGCGGGCGAAAACCCCTTGCGTCAGCACCGCGACGTAATTGGAAAGCGAGAAGGATGTCGGCCAGTAATCGACATGGAAGATGGCGTTGCCGGATTTGAAGGCGGTCAGGATCGCATAATAGAACGGGAAGACGGATTCCGTGATGATCGCCGCGACGAGCACAGCGAAGCCTGCGGCTTTCAGGGTCCGCATCCTCATTGGCCGCGCTCCGGATCGAGTTGGCCGAGCGTGACGAAAAGGATGGTGATCAGCGCCACGACGAGGAAAAGCAGCGTCGAGGCCGCCGAGCCATAGGCGAATTTGTCGAAGGAAAAGAGGTTCTGCTGCGCGAAGACGGACATGGTTTCCGTCCGCGCATTGTTCGGCGTCAGGACATAGATCAGGTCGAAGATGCGCAGCGCATCGAGCGCACGGAAGACGATCGCGACCAGAAGCGCGGGGCGGATCAGCGGCAAGGTGATGTCGAAGAAGGTCCGCAATGGCGAAACGCCATCCACGCGCGCGGCCTCATAGACGTCGCGAGGCAGCATTTGCAGCCCGGCGAGGATCAGAAGCGCCATGAACGGCGTCGATTTC
>SCRB01000971.1 GCA_004299545.1 Rhizobiaceae bacterium | reverse complement strand
GCATCGCCAAGCCGCTCGAGGACTATAACGAGCTTTCGCCGGAAGCCTATGGCTTCATGGAGGCCGACTATGACCGGCCGATCTTCATCGACAACGTGCTCGGGCTTGAATTCGCGACCGTGCGCGAAATGCTGGCGATCCTGCAGCGGACCTATTGCTCGACCATCGGCGTCGAATTCATGCACATCTCCAATCCCGACGAGAAGGCCTGGATCCAGGAGCGCATCGAGGGGCCGGACAAGGGCGTCGCCTTCACGGATGAAGGCAAGAAGGCGATCCTGCAGAAACTGATCGAGGCGGAAGGTTTCGAGCAGTTCCTCGACGTCAAGTACAAGGGCACCAAGCGCTTTGGCATCGACGGGTCGGAATCGCTCGTCCCGGCGCTGGAGCAGATCGTCAAGCGCGGTGGCGCGATGGGCATGAAGGAGATCGTGCTCGGCATGGCGCATCGCGGCCGGCTGAACGTTCTCAGCCAGGTCATGGCGAAACCGCATCGCGCCATTTTCCACGAATTCAAGGGCGGGTCCTACACTCCCGACGATGTCGAGGGGTCAGGCGACGTGAAGTATCATCTCGGTGCTTCGTCGGACCGCGAGTTCGACGGCAACAAGGTGCATATGTCACTGACCGCCAATCCCTCCCATCTCGAGATTGTCAATCCGGTGGTGATGGGCAAGGCGCGCGCCAAGCAGGATATCCTCTTCGGGCGCAAGCGCGAGGAGATGGTGCCGCTCGAAGAGCGGGCCGTCGTGTTGCCGCTTCTGATCCACGGCGACGCCGCCTTCGCCGGCCAGGGCGTCGTAGCCGAGATGTTCGGCCTTTCCGGACTGCGCGGCCATCGTGTGGCCGGCACGCTGCATGTCATCATCAACAACCAGATCGGCTTCACCACCAATCCGCGCTTCTCGCGATCTTCGCCCTATCCTTCGGATGTGGCGAAGATGATCGAAGCGCCGATCTTCCACGTCAACGGCGACGATCCGGAAGCGGTTGTCTATGCGGCCAAGGTGGCGACCGAATTCCGTATGATCTTTCACAAGCCGGTCGTCCTCGACATGTTCTGCTACCGCCGGTTCGGCCATAATGAAGGCGACGAGCCGTCCTTCACACAGCCGACCATGTACAAGGCGATCCGCAACCATCCGACGACGGTGAAGATCTACGCCGACAAGCTGGTTTCCGAAGGCCTTATCGACGCTGAGGGCGTCGACGGGATGAAAGCGGCCTGGCGCAGCACGCTTGAAGCGGAATGGGAAGCCGGCCAGCATTACAAGCCCAACAAGGCCGACTGGCTGGACGGGGCGTGGTCCGGTCTCAGGAAGGCCGACAATGAAGACGAGCAGCGACGCGGCAAGACCGCCGTGCCGGCGAAGACATTGAAGGAAATCGGCCGCAAGCTGACCGAGACGCCGAAGGATTTCGAGGCGCACCGCACGATCAAGCGGTTCCTCGACCATCGCCGCGCCATGATCGACACCGGCGAGGGCATCGACTGGTCCACGGCCGAGGCGCTCGCCTTCGGCTCGATCCTGCTCGACGGCAATCCGATCCGCCTTTCGGGCCAGGACACGGAGCGCGGCACCTTCTCGCAGCGTCATTCCGTGCTTTACGACCAGCGCGACGAGAACCGTTATATCCCTCTCAACAATCTCTCGGCGGCGCAGGCCAATTACGAGGTTGTCAATTCGATGCTGTCGGAAGAAGCGGTCCTCGGCTTCGAATATGGCTATTCGCTCGCCGAACCGCGCGCGCTGACATTGTGGGAAGCGCAATTCGGCGATTTCGCCAATGGCGCACAGGTCGTTTTCGACCAGTTCATCGCGGCGGGCGAGCGGAAATGGCTGCGCATGTCCGGCCTCGTCTGTCTCTTGCCGCACGGCTATGAAGGACAGGGGCCGGAACATTCCTCGGCACGGCTCGAGCGCTTTCTCCAGCTTTGCGCCGAGGACAATATGCAGGTCGCGAACTGCACGACACCGGCCAATTATTTCCATATCCTGCGGCGGCAATTGCAGCGTGACTTCCGCAAGCCGCTCATCCTGATGACGCCGAAATCGCTGCTGCGCCACAAGCGCGCCGTTTCGACGCTTGCGGAACTGTCGGGCGAAAGCTCCTTCCACAGGCTCCTGTGGGACGATGCCCAGATGCTCGACGGGCAGGCGATCAAGCTCGTCAAGGATTCGAAGATCAGGCGCGTGGTGCTCTCCTCCGGCAAGGTCTATTACGACCTTTACGAGGAGCGCGAAAAGCGCGGCATCAACGATGTCTATCTTCTGCGGGTGGAACAGCTTTATCCTTTTCCGGCAAAGGCGCTCATCAACGAATTGTCGCGCTTCCGCAACGCCGAGATCGTCTGGTGCCAGGAGGAGCCGAAGAATATGGGCGCCTGGTCCTTCATCGACCCCTATCTCGAATGGGTGCTTGCCCATATCGACGCCAGGCACCAGCGGGTGCGCTACTCCGGAAGGCCGGCCGCCGCGTCGCCGGCAACCGGGTTGATGTCGAAACATCTCTCGCAACTGGAAGCCCTGCTCGAAGACGCACTCGGCGAATAACCCCATCAGGCAAAGGCAACGGAACCCACCCATGGCTACTGAAATCCGCGTCCCTATGCTCGGCGAGTCCGTCACCGAAGCAACCGTCGGGAAATGGTTCAAAAAGGCCGGCGACGCGATTGCCGTCGATGAGCCCATCGTCGAACTCGAAACCGACAAGGTGACGATCGAGGTCCCGGCTCCCGCCGCCGGTTCGCTCGGCGAGATCGCCGTCCAGGAGGGCGAGACTGTAGAAGCCGGCGCGCTGCTCGGCATGATCGCGGAAGGCGGCGCGGCGCCGAAAGCGGCACCGAAGAAGGAAGCCGCCAAGGCGGAGACAGCGGTTTCGCAGGCTGCCGGCAAGAGTGCCGCGGCGTCATCCCGGGAAGCCGCCGCCAAGACGGCGCAGATCGCCGGCGAGGGGCCCATCGAAGCGCGTGACATGCCGCCGGCGCCTTCGGCGGCGAAGCTTCTCGCCGAGAAGAATCTTTCCGCCGATCAGGTGGAAGGAACGGGCAAGCGCGGCCAGGTCCTGAAGGGCGACGTGCTCGAAGCGATCGCACGGGGTGCTGCCTCGCAGCCCGCCGAAACGCCACGCGAACCCGTTGCCGCGCGCGCGCCGTCCTCAGGCGATGATCAGACGCGGGAGGAGCGGGTCAGGATGACCAAGCTTCGCCAGACGATCGCGCGGCGCCTGAAGGAGGCCCAAAGCGTCGCCGCCATGCTCACCACCTTCAACGAGGTGGACATGAGCGCGGTGATGGCGCTCCGATCGAAATACAAGGACGTCTTCGAGAAGAAGCACGGCGTGAAGCTCGGCTTCATGGGCTTCTTCACCAAGGCCGTGACGCACGCACTGAAGGAAATCCCCAACGTCAATGCCGAGATCGACAGCACCGACATCATCTACAAGAACTATTGCCACATCGGCGTCGCCGTCGGCACCGACAAGGGTCTGGTCGTGCCGGTGGTGCGCGACGCGGACCAGATGTCGATAGCCGAAGTCGAGAAGGAGATCGGCAGGTTGGGCGCCGCGGCGCGGGACGGCAAGCTTTCCGTGGCGGATATGCAGGGCGGCACCTTCACCATCTCGAACGGCGGGGTCTATGGCTCGCTGATGTCGACGCCCATCCTCAACGCGCCGCAATCCGGCATTCTCGGCATGCACAAGATCCAGGAGCGCCCGGTGGTGGTCGGCGGCCAGATCGTCATCCGCCCGATGATGTATCTGGCGCTTTCCTACGATCATCGCATCGTCGACGGCAAGGAAGCGGTGACCTTCCTCGTCCGCGTCAAGGAAAGCCTGGAAGATCCGGAACGGCTGGTGCTCGATCTCTGAATCCAAAGCGGGGATGACGCACTTCCCATGAAAATGCCTGCCCTTTCGGCGGGCACAACGCACGGGGGATTGCCCGACAATGAAGACGGTACTTGTGACAGGCGGTTCGCGAGGGATCGGCGCGGCGACGTGCCTTCTCGCGGCGAAGGCAGGATACAAGGTTGCGGTGAACTATGCGTCGAATGAAGTGGCGGCGCAGAAGGTCATTGCAGGGATCGAGGCGGCCGGTGGCGAAGCCTTTGCCGTCCGGGGCGATGTCGGCAACGAACCGGATGTGCTGGCGATGTTCCAGGCGGTCGACAAGCGCTTCGGACAGCTCGACGCGCTCGTCAACAATGCCGGCATTATCGATGCCAAGGCGAGGGTGGACGAGATGAGCGTCGAACGCCTCGAACGGATGATGCGGGTCAATATCGTCGGCTCCTTTCTTTGCGCGCGCGAGGCGGTTAAGCGCATGTCCACCAAACATGGCGGAAAGGGCGGCGTGATCGTCAATGTCTCGTCAGTCGCGGCGACGCTTGGCAGTGCCGGCGACTATGTCGATTACGCCGCGTCGAAGGGCGCCATCGACACGATGACGATCGGCCTTGCCCGCGAGGTGGCGACCGAAGGTGTTCGCGTCAATGCGGTGAGGCCGGGCATGGTGGAGACCGAGATCCATGCCTCGGGCGGACAGCCGGATCGCGTGGCCCGTCTGGCCGGCACCATCCCCATGAGTCGTGCCGGCAAGCCCGAGGAAATTGCCGGCGCCATCCTCTGGTTCCTATCCGATGCTGCATCCTATGCGACCGGATCGCTCCTTAACGTCAGCGGTGGCCGCTGAAACCGAAAAAGGCATTCGAAATGGCTTATGACGTCGTTGTGATCGGAACCGGGCCGGCGGGCTACGTCTGCGCCATCAAGGCGGCGCAGCTTGGCCTGAGGACGGCGGTGGTCGAGAAGATGGCGACCTTTGGCGGCACCTGTCTCAACATCGGCTGCATTCCTTCAAAGGCCCTGCTCCATGCCAGCGAGATGTTCGCGGAAGCGGAACATGCCCTTCCCGCACTCGGCGTCTCTGTCGGCAAGCCCAAGCTCGATCTGAAGGTGATGCTGACCCACAAGGACAAGACCGTCGAGGCGAACGTCAAGGGCGTCGAATTCCTGTTCAAGAAAAACAAGATCGACACCTTCCGCGGCACGGCGAAGATCGTTTCCGCCGGCAAGGTTTCGGTGACGGGCGAAGACGGCAAGGCAACCGAGGTCGAGGCGAAGAATATCGTCATCGCGACCGGATCGGACGTTGCCGGCATCCCTGGCGTCAAGGTCGATTTCGACGAGAAGGTGATCGTCTCCTCCACCGGCGCGCTCAGCCTCGCCAAGGTGCCGGCCACCATGGTCGTGGTGGGCGGCGGCGTCATCGGGCTCGAACTCGGCTCGGTGTGGGCGCGTCTGGGCGCCAAGGTCACGGTGGTCGAATATCTCGACACGATCCTCGGCGGCATGGACGGCGAGGTGGCTAAACAGATGCAGCGCCTGCTCGCCAAGCAGGGCCTCGACTTCAAGCTCGGCGCCAAGGTGACGGGTGTCGAAAAGACGAAGAAGGGGGCAAGCGTCACGTTCGAGCCGGTTGCGGGTGGCGATAGCCAGACGATCGATGCCGATGTCGTGCTGGTCGCGACGGGCCGCAGGGCCTATACCGACAGGCTCGGTCTTGCCGATGCCGACATCAAGCTCGACGACCGCGGCCGCGTCGAAGTGGATGGGCATTTCCAGACGAGCGCGCCGGGCATCTATGCCATAGGCGATGTGATCCGGGGGCCGATGCTGGCGCATAAGGGCGAGGATGAGGGCGTCGCCCTTGCCGAAATCCTTGCCGGCCAGGCAGGCCACGTGAATTACGAGGTGATCCCGAGCGTCGTCTACACCAGCCCCGAAGTCGCCTCGGTCGGCAAGACGGAAGAGGAACTGAAAAAGGCCGGCATCGACTACAAGGCCGGCAAGTTCCCTTTCACCGCCAATGGCCGCGCGCGCGCCATGCTGCATACGGACGGCTTCGTGAAGATCCTCGCCGACAAGACAACGGACCGCGTACTCGGTGTCCATATTCTCGGCTTCGGCGCTGGCGAGATGATCCACGAGGCGGCCGTTCTGATGGAGTTCGGCGGCTCGTCCGAGGATCTGGCGCGTACCTGCCATGCGCATCCGACCATGTCGGAGGCCGTGAAGGAAGCGGCGCTCGCCACCTTCTTCAAGCCGATCCATATGTGAAAAAGGGCGAGCCTCGAAGGATACATCGCCGCCCTTGATCGCTGCATGAAAACAGGGGCGCCGGAGCGCCCCCAAAAGATCAATCCGGAAAATCGATCAGAACGGCGAATCCGGGAAGTAGAATTCCTTCGCGTTCTCCTTGGTGATCAGCGTCGCATCCATGATGTAGGTGCCGCGCACGGGGACCTGATCGTAGAAATTCGCCGCCGTCAGTTCCATCGCCGTGCCGATCATTGCCGGCGGATAGAGAACGTCGACAGGGATCAGCTTGTCGCCGTCCATGACCTTCTTGACCATGTCCTTCGAGCCGGCCCCGGCGATGACATACTGGATGTCGGTTCGCTTGGCCTGCTGGATCGCCTGCAGCACGCCCACCGCCATGTCGTCGTCCTGGCACCAGACGACATCGATCTTCGGATATTTGGTCAGGTAGTCCTGCATCACCTTGAAGGCGTCGTCACGGTTCCAGTTGCCGAACTGTTTCTCCAGCACCTTGACGTTCGAACCCTTGATGGCGTTGTCGAAGCCGTCCTGGCGCTGCTGGTCGATCGGAATGGGCAGGCCGCGGATGACCACGACCTGAGCATCCGGCGTATGCTTCTTGATGTATTCGCCGGCAACGGCGCCGAGTGCCGGATTGTTGCCCGCGACATAGAGGTCGCGCACGGAATTGTCGTTGTTGGACGGTGCGCGATCAACCAGCGTGACGAAGATGTTTTTGCTCTTCACCTGCTTGATCGCATTGACCAGCGGGTCGGGGTTGGACGGCAGGATGACAAGCGCGTTAATGCCCTGCGTCGTCAGGTCTTCGAGCGCATTGGCCTGGCTGGCGGCGTCCGGCGAGGTCTTGACGATGACGTTCAGGCCCGGATGCTCCGCCATCAGGAGCTTTGCGACGCGGTTTGCATGATAGACCACGCCGGCGGTCCAGCCATGATCGGCCGCTGGAATGGAAACCCCGATCGTCACCTTCTTGTCGGCGGCATGGGCGGTGCCCATCAGGGCAGTCCCCATTAAGGCAGTCATGGCGACTGCCATACCCATCAACAGTCTTCGCATTCTCTTCTCCCTTATGTTCCCGAGGTTTCGTCCGGTTCTCGGCCGGGCCCCCAGTTTACCCGGACGAGGAAGTCGCTCCACGTTCATTGCCGGCGCATGAGGAAAAGCTGCACGAGCATGGCGATGATGATGATCGCGCCCTGGATCGCGCCGATCAGATATTCGCTGATGAAATTCGAAAGCAACATGATATTGCCGACGATTTCGAGGATGAAGGCGCCGCAGATGGAGCCCCAGATGCGCCCGACTCCTCCCCTGAGCGCGGTGCCGCCGACGACGACAGCCGTGATCGCTTGCAATTCCCAGAGCGTGCCGGTGGTGGCCGATGTCGAGCCGAGGCGCGGCACGTAGAGCAGCACCGCGACGGCGACGCAGATGCCCTGGATAATGTAGGTGATGGTCCGCACCCGGTTGACCGGAATGCCGGAATAGCGCGCCACGTCCTCGTTCGAGCCCACGGCGATGACATGGCGTCCGTAACGGGTCCGGTAGAGCAGGAAGGCCCCGATGATCGCCGTTGCAAGGATTACGATGACAGGGACCGGAATATCGAGAACGGAGCCGAAATAGGCCGGGCGGTAAAGGTTTTGCAGGTCGGAGGAGCGTAGCGTGATGGCCCCGCCCTGCGACAGCCATGTGGTGAGGCCGCGAAAAATGCCCATCGTGCCGAGCGTTGCGATGAAGGGCTCGATGCGACCGACGGTGGTGACGAGGCCGTTGGCCCAGCCGCAGGCGATGCCGAGCAGGACGGCGAGAGCCATCGCCGCAACCAGCATCAGTGCCGGGTCGGCGATCAGGCCGCTGTTCATGAACATAATCATGAGGCTTGCCACGAAGGCGACCATGGAGCCGACGGAAAGGTCCAGGCCGCCGGCCGAAATGACGAAGGTCGCGCCGACGGCGATGATGGAGATGAAGGCGCTGCGCGTCAGAACGTTCAGGAGGTTGTCGATCGAAAGGAAATTGGGGCTGGAGAAAGTGCCGAGCACCAAGAGCAGGAGCAGCGCCACGAACGGCGCCACCGCTCTCAGGTCGATATCCTTCCAGGAGCGGCGGGTCCTGGTGCCGCTGGCCACGAGATCGGTCATGTTCACTCCGCCACGAGGGCGGCCTCCCGGGACGTGGCGCCGGTGGCGAGAACGACGATCTCGTTCTCCGTCATGTGTTCGCCGGCGACCTCCCCGACGATCCGTCCGGATCGCATGACGAGGATGCGGTCGCATATGCCGATCAGTTCCGGCATCTCGGAGGAAATGACGATCACCGCCTTGCCGCTCTCCGCAAGAGCCGCGATGAATTTGTAGATCTGTTCCTTGGTGCCGATGTCGATGCCGCGTGTCGGCTCGTCGATAACGACGATTTCCGGCTCGAGCATCATCATCTTGGCGAGCAGCAGTTTCTGCTGGTTACCGCCTGAAAGCTGTCCGGCCAGCATCTCCTTGCGGCCGGCGCGGATATCGAATTCCCTGATGGCCGTGTCGAGCGCTGCTCGCTCCCTGCCACGATCGATGAGGATACCGCGCGCGAAGCGGCGAAGCGAGGCGAGCGTGAGATTGACGGTCAGGTCCTGCTGCAAAAGCAGGCCCTTCCCCTTGCGGTCCTCGCTCAGATAAACGATGCCGGCCTGCATGCTTTCATGCACATTGGCGAAGTGAACCGGCTGTCCGGAAAGCCTCACGCGACCGTGCCCGCTTCTCAGGCCGACAACGCCCTCCAGAAGCTCCGTGCGCCCGGTGCCGACCAGGCCGGCAAAGCCGAGGATCTCACCCTTGCCGAGCCTGAAGGAAGCGTTCTCCGCGAAGCCGGGAACGGTAAAATCCTCCACCTGAAGGACAGGATCATGTGCCGCGGCGGTGTTGCGGTCGGGATAGAGCTTGGAAACGTCGCGGCCGACCATCAGGCGCGCCATATCGACCGGTTCAAGCTCGCTCGCCGGACGCGTCGCAACCAGATTGCCGTCGCGCAGCACGGTAACGGTATCGGCGATCGCCTTCACCTCCGGCAGGCGGTGCGAGATATAGAGCACGGCGACGCCCGACTTGCGGATTTCCGCGATGACGCCGAGCAGCGCCTCGGTCTCGACAGGCGTGAGGGAAGCGGTCGGCTCGTCGAAAATGACGACGCGGTGCGGGACAAGAAGCGCCCGCGCGATCTGGACAAGCTGGCGCTGCGCGATGGAAAGCCGCCCGACGACGACGCGAGGGTCGATATCGGCGCCGAGCCCCCGGACCGCCTTTCGTGCGCCTTCGTTCATGGCGCGGTCATCGAGAACGCCTCTGCGCTCGATTTCACGCCCGAGATAGATGTTCTGGGCGACGGTCAGGTCGGGAGCCAGCAGGATTTCCTGATGCACCAGCACGATCCCGCGCTCCTCGGCATCGACCGGCCCGGAGAAGACGACAGGGTCGCCATCGATCAGGATTTCGCCGCGCGTCGGCTGGAGATGGCCGGCGAGCAGTTTCATCAAAGTGGATTTACCGGCGCCGTTTTCACCGATGATGGCGCTCACCTTGCCGGCCGTAACGGCAATATCGATGTTGCGCAGCACCTCAACGGGGCTATCGAAATCCTTCGGCCCCGTTGAG
>SCRB01000970.1 GCA_004299545.1 Rhizobiaceae bacterium | reverse complement strand
TCGTTCCTGCGTATCTTTTTCTTTTTCACTACCGCCTCCCGGTCGGCCTCATGCATGCGGGCATCCAGCCCTGGCTGAGCGCAATGGCCACCAACGCGGCGATCGCGGCCGTCGTCGCGGCGATGATGGCGTTGATCGGACCGTGGCCGTTCCTTCTGGTACACGGTCCGGTGATGCTGATCTCCGCTTCCATCGGCGTGTGGTTCTTCTTCGTCCAGCATCAGTTCGAAGATACGCGATGGAGCCACGATGACGCCTGGAGCTTTCCCGAAGCCGCACTCCATGGAAGTTCGCATTACGAACTGTCGCCCGTCCTGGCCTGGTTTACCGGCAATATCGGCGTGCATCACGTCCACCATCTATGCAGCCGCATTCCCTTCTACCGCCTCCCCCAGGTGCTCGACGACCACCCGGAATTATCCAGTGTGGGTCGGTTGACATTCCTTCAAGGCTTTCGCTGCGCAACCTTGGCGCTGTGGGACGAGGAGGAGAGCCGGCTCGTTCCGTTTCGCCAATTGGGCAAGCGTCGCCGACGACCGTCGCCCGGGCACGGCCGGCCCGGAACCGCGACGGTGAAAAGCGTTCAGATCGCGATGGCGGAAACATTCAACAAGAGCACCTGCGCCAGTCGTAATGCCATCAAATCAATTCAGAAGGTGACGCCGGCATGATCCAGTTCCGGAGGTGAAGGATGGCAGCTTCCGTCGAGGTGACATTCCTGCTCGATGTCGACAACACATTGCTCGACAACGATCGCCTGCAAGCCGATTTGAAGCGCCATTTCGCACGGGAGTTCGGCGCCGAAAACGGGGATCGTTACTGGGCAATCATGGAGAAACTGCGCGCCGAACTGGGTTATGTCGACTATCTGGGCGCCATGCAGCGCTATCGGCTGGCTCATCTGGACGAGCCGCACCTTCTGCTGATGTCGGCCTTCCTCATGGACTATCCATTCGCGGAACTCCTATATCCGGGCGCGCTCGCGGCCATCGCCTATCTGCGCCGGTGGGGCCGCACCGTCATCCTCTCGGATGGCGATGTGATCTTCCAGCCACGCAAGATCCAGCAGTCCGGCCTCTGGCATGCGGTGGAAGGCCGGGTGCTGATCTATGTCCACAAGGAACAGATGCTGGAATCCGTCGCCCACCGCTATCCGGCCCGGCATTATGTCATGGTCGACGACAAGCTGCACATCCTGGCGGCGATGAAGAGATTTTGGGGAGACCGCTTGACGACGGTCTTTCCGCACCAGGGCCATTACGCACTCGATCCAAAGGCCCTCGCCGCACACGGCCGCGCCGACATCGCCATCGAGCGCATCGGCGACCTGGTCGGCCATGATTTTTCCGGCCTTGTCCGGACGCCCAAAGCCACCATCACGCACCAGCGAGGTCGCCATGAACGCCACAACCCGATTGCATGAGCTTGGCCAAAGCCTGTGGCTGGACAACATCACACGCGATCTGCTGGAGAGTGGCACCCTCCAGCGCTACCGCGACGAACTGTCCGTGACGGGGCTGACCTCTAATCCCACCATTTTCGACGAGGCCATTCGCAACAGCGCAGCCTACGACGCTGCCCTCCAACGAAAAACGAAGGACGGAAAAGCCGGCGAGCAATTGTTCTTCGAACTGGCGCTGGAAGACCTGACGCGAGCCGCGGCCTTGTTCCGCCCGATCCACGAAGCGACGGACGGCATCGATGGCTGGGTTTCGCTGGAAGTGTCGCCCTTGCTGGCGGATGACGCCGCCGGCACCGTCGAAGCCGCCAGACGGCTGCATGGGGAGGCGCATTGCCCGAACCTGTTCATCAAGATTCCCGGTACTCGCGCGGGCGTGCAGGCTATCGAGGAATCGATCTTCGCCGGCGTGCCCGTGAACGTGACGCTGCTGTTCTCGCGCGAACATTATGGCGCCGCTGCCGATGCGTATTGGCGCGGGATCGAGCGTCGCATCGCCGCCGGGCTCGATCCGAAGGTCACCTCGGTCGCCTCGATCTTCGTAAGCCGCTGGGACAAGGCGGTCGCGGACAAGGTTCCTGCCGCGCTGCGCAATCGCCTCGGCATCGCCGTATCCGGCCAGATCTACAGGGCTTACCGGGAGCGGCTTGCCTCGGCCGGATGGCGCAAGCTTGCCGAAGCCGGCGCATCTCCCCAACGATTGCTTTGGGCCAGCACGGGAACCAAGGACCCGCAGCTTCCGCAGTCCTACTATATCGAGGCCCTCGCAGCGCCCGACACCATCAACACGATGCCGGAAAAGACGCTTCACGCGTTCGCGGCAGGCGGTGCGGTGAACGGCGCAATGCCGGAGGACGGAGGCGACAGCGAAGCCGCACTGGCTGAATTCACTAAGGCCGGGATAGACACCGGCGCGCTTGCCGGACAGCTCCAGACCGAAGGCGCGCAATCCTTCACCAACTCATGGAACGATCTGATGGCCGTGATCGCCTCCAAGAGCGAACAGCTGCACGCCTCGGATGGCATCCGAGGGAAATGAAGCGTGGCGGCTCGGTCGTGCCGATGGTGCCGGCCCGCATTATGACGCTCCGGCCTCATAGGCCTGATCAAAGGAATTCCAATGAAACAGGCGCAAATCGACCAGCTTTGCATCGACACGCTGCGGATGCTTTCCATCGATGCCGTCCAGAAGGCGAATTCCGGCCATCCCGGAACGCCGCTGGATGCCGCGCCAGTCGCCTATTGCCTGTGGCAGCGCTTCCTGCGCTACGACCCCGCCGATCCCGACTGGCCGAACCGGGACCGTTTCGTGCTGTCGGCCGGCCACGCCTGCGCCCTGCTTTACAGCCTGCTTCATGTGTGCGGCGTCAAAGCAAAAGGGCCATCCTATTCGCCGGGCGACCGGCTTGCCGTGACGCTGGACGACCTCAAGACGTTTCGCCAGGCGGGCAGCCGTTGCACCGGGCATCCCGAATACGGCTGGACCTCAGGCGTGGAAACCACCACCGGCCCGCTCGGACAGGGGGCGGCCACCAGCGTCGGCATGGCGATCGCGGAACGCTGGCTGGCGGCAACCTATAATCGACCCGGTTACGATCTTTTCTCGCACAACGTCTATGCGCTGTGCAGCGACGGCGACATGATGGAGGGAATCACCAACGAGGCGGCGTCGTTGGCCGGCCATCTCAAGCTGTCTAATCTCTGCTGGATCTACGACGACAATCACATCACCATCGAAGGCCCGACCGGCCTCACGTTCACCGAGGATGCGGCTGCCCGCTTCGCCGCATATGGATGGAATGTGGCGCGGGTCAGCGACGCGGACAATCTGGCGCGGTTGGACGATGCGCTTCAGGCATTCATCGACACCCATGACCGCCCGACGCTGATCATCATCCAAAGCCATATCGGTCAAGGCGCGCCGCACAAGCACGATACCAACAAAGCCCATGGCGAGCCGTTGGGCGCCGAGGAAGTGCGGCTGACAAAGGAATTCTACGGCTGGGACCCGGATGCGGATTTCAAGGTGCCCGACGGCGTCGTGGCGCATTTCTGCGCGCATGTCGGCAAGCGTGGGGAGATCGCTCATGCCGCATGGAAGAAACTGTTTGCCGCCTACCGGGCACAATATCCCGACCTGGCCGAACAGGTCGACCAGATGCAGGAACGTGAAGTCCCGGCCGGCTGGGATGCGGCGCTGCCGACTTTTGCGGCCGACGCGAAGGGCCTCGCCACGCGCGATTCCTCCGGTCAGATACTGAACGCCATTGCCGCCCATATGCCATGGCTTCTGGGCGGCGCGGCCGACCTCTCGCCATCGACCAAGACGGATTTGGAATTCGATTTCGCCGGCGACTTCCAGGCCCCCGAGGGCGAGCAGGCCGTCAGCTATCGCGGCCGGAATTTCCACTTCGGCCTGCGCGAACATGCCATGTGCGCCATCGGCAGCGGCATGAGCCTGTCAAGGCTGCGCCCCTTCGTTTCGAGCTTCCTGATCTTCACCGACTATTGCCGTGCGGCGCTGAGGCTCAGTTCGATGATGGAGCTTCCGCTGATCTCCATCTGGACCCACGATTCCATCAGTCTCGGCGAGGACGGGCCGACCCATCAGCCCATCGAGCAGATCGCCTCGTTCCGCGCCATGCCAGGCATGGTCGTGCTGCGCCCAGCCGACGCCAACGAAGTCGTGGAGGCATGGAGGGTCATCATGCGGATGAAGGACAGGCCGGTCTGCCTCTTGCTCACGCGACAGGCGGTCCCGACATTCGATCGCTCGATATATGCAAGCGCGGAGGGCGTGTCGCGGGGCGCCTATGTGATGGCCGACGCTGTCGGCAACAAACCCGATGTTCTATTGCTGGCGACCGGCAGCGAAGTCGCGCTCTGCGTGACGGCTTATGAAGAGCTGAAAGCGGACGGCATCAAGGCGCGCGTCGTCAGCATGCCGTCATGGGAGTTGTTCGAAAACCAGCCGCGGGAGTATCGCGACATCGTCCTGCCGCCCGCCATAACTGCACGGGTGGCGGTGGAGGAAGCATCCGGCTTCGGATGGGAACGCTATACCGGCTTTGACGGCGCCGTCCTTGCCATGGATAGTTTCGGACTATCCGCGCCGTCGAAGGTCGTCGCAAAGCATTTCGGATTCGAGCCGGCGCTCGTCGTCGCGGCGGCCAAGGCGCAGATCGCGGAGCGCCGATCGGCCACCTGAGCCGGAGCGGCCTGCACTGAATGAGGCAACGAACATGACCATGAAAATCAGCCCATTGGCCGGGAAACCCGCTCCATCCGACATTCTGGTCAATGTCGCCAAACTCGTCACGGCCTATGACAGTCAGGCGCCAGACCCGTCCGTCCCCTTGCAGCGTGTGGCGTTCGGGACATCCGGGCATCGCGGATCGGCGTTCGACAAGACATTCAACGAAGCGCATGTGCTGGCGATCAGCCAGGCCATCTGCCTGTACCGCAAGAAAAAAGGCATCGACGGCCCGGTCTTCGTCGGCATCGATACCCATGCCCTTTCGGAGCCGGCCTTTGCCAGCGCGCT
>SCRB01000012.1 GCA_004299545.1 Rhizobiaceae bacterium | reverse complement strand
AAAGCCCCATCAGGGAAGCAAGAAGCGTCGTCTTGCCGACGCCGTTGCGGCCGAGCACGAGGGTACGGCTTCCCGCCGGCACATCGAAGCTGACATGGGAGATCACCTCGGTGCGCCCGTAGCCCGCCGTCAGGTCGGCGATCCTAAGCGGGGCGGCTGGCATCGGCATAGCTCCCCAGATAGGCGCTCCTGACGCGGGCGTCGCCCGCGGCCTCGGTCGGCGGGCCATCGAAGATGAGGGCGCCGTCTGCCAGTACGAGGACCCTGTCGGCGAAGCGGAAGACCAGATCGATATCGTGTTCGATCATCAGGATCGCGATGTCGCGCGGCAGGGCTGATATGGCGTCGAGCACCCGATGCGATTCCTCATGCGGCACGCCAGCCGCCGGTTCGTCGAGAAGAAGAACCTTCGGCTTCAAGGCAAGAGCGATGGCAATTTCGACAAGGCGCTGCTCGCCATAGGCGAGCACATCGATCGGATCATAGGCCCGTTTCTCAAGGCCGACGGGGCGAAGGATCTCCATCCATTCGGAACGCACGTCGGGCCGCTCGGTCGCGGAGGACAGGAAACGGCCCGCCAGCCCACGCCGCTGCAAGACCGGCAGAGCGACGTTGTCGGCCACCGTCAGCGTCCGGAAAAGGCGGGTGATCTGGAACGTCCGCACAAGGCCCTGCCGGACACGGTGCGCGATGCCGGAATGGGTGATGTCCTCGTTCGTGAAGAGGATCCGGCCCGCCGTGGGGCGGAGATTGCCGGTCACCAGATTGACCAATGTCGTCTTGCCGGCGCCGTTCGGACCGATCAGTCCGACGCGGTCGCCGGCCCTCAGCGTGAACGAAACGCCCTGCGTCACCCTCAGGCCGCCGAAGGCCATTTCCACGTCTTCGAGTTGCAGCAGATCCGTCATGACGGCGCCCGCAATTGGCTCACCTTGGCCAAGGCGCGCCCGATGACGCTATAGATGCCTTTCGGCGCGAACAGGGTAATGCCGACCAGAACGAGGCCGACGATCGTCATCCACTGGAAGGGGCTTGCCGCCCCGACGATATGCTGGAAAATCTGGAAGAGGATCGCGCCGAAAAGCGCGCCCCAGAGATTGCCGGCGCCGCCGACGACCAGCATGACGAGTGCCTCGGCGGAAAGCTCGAAGCTGACGCTGTCGAGACCGACGACACCGAC
The DNA here is from genome assembly GCA_004299545.1 of Rhizobiaceae bacterium. GTDB lineage: Bacteria > Pseudomonadota > Alphaproteobacteria > Rhizobiales > Rhizobiaceae > Mesorhizobium_L. Next base: position 1,304 of record SCRB01000012.1, on the reverse strand, counting down.
ATTGATCGCCGACAGGGCGCCGCCGACACCGGCGACAGCGCCCGACACGGCATACATGACGATCAGCCGCTGATAGACTGAAGTGCCGATCATGCGCGCCCTGAGCGCATCGTCCCGGATGCCGCGGCACATCAGCCCGAACGGCGAACGCACGAACCGCAGCAGAAACGCCAGAACGATGGCCAGCGCGGCGAGGGAGAAGCCGAACGAGGTCCGTCCATAGAGGTCGAAGTCGAAGACGTCGAACAGGGCCGAGGGCGTAATGCCCGAAAGCCCGTCGCTGCCGCCGGTGAACATGGAAAGCTTGTTTGCCAGCGCCGCGACGAGCTGGCCGAAGGCGATCGATATGACGAGCTGCGGCAGGGCCGAGAAACGGGTGATCAGAACGCCGGAGACAAGGCCGGTGACGGCGCCCGCGACAATGCCCACGCCAAGAAGCGCGATCGGGTCGGTGATGCCGGCGATGCAGGCATTGCCGACGGCATAGGCGCTCACGCCGAACAGCGCCGCCTGCCCGAGCGTGATGACGCCGCAATAGCCGGTCACGAGATCGAGCGAGAGCACAAGGCAGACGATGGCGATGATGCGCGTCAGGAGCGCCAGATCGTCGGGGAAGAGCACATAGCCGATGATCGCGAACGCCGCAATGAGCGCCAGCGCCGCCGCTTCGCCCCGGACCCAGTCGGGCGTCGCCGACAATGCTCTGGTTCTGTCAGCGCCCGTCAATCCTTTGCTCCGAGCAGCCCGTTGGGAAAGAGGAAGACGACGACGATGACTGTCAGGTAGAAGAAGAAATCGCCGAACTGGGGCGCCAGATATTTCCCGAGCGTGCTGGCAAGGCCGAGTATGAGGGAAGCGGCGATAGCGCCGAGGATGGAGCCGGCGCCGCCGACCGAGACGACGACGAGAAAGATCACCATATAGCGCAGTGCGTAATAGGGCTCGATCGGCAGCAATTGCGCGCCGAGCACGCCACCGAGTGCCGCAAGCCCCACGGCAAGCGCAAAGGCTGCGGCATAGAGGATCTCCGTCCTGATGCCGAGCGCCTCAGCCATTGCCGCATTGTCCACCGATGCCCTTATCCTTGTGCCGAACTGCGTTCGTTCCAGAACGAACCAGAGGGCCAGTGCCGTCAGCGCGCCACAGCCGATCACCAATATGTAATGCGCCGGCACGGCACGGAAGCCGATATCGAGCGGGCCGCTCAGCGCGGCGGGAAGCGGTATGGGCTTCGATGTCGGGCCGAAGATGGAGTTGGTGATCCCGATGATCAGGAAAGTGAGGCCGATCGTCATCAGGATCTG